>CAZBHA010000015.1:4083-14110 GCA_964491675.1 uncultured archaeon | reverse complement strand
CAAAATTAATGGTTCTTGTTTAAGCCATAAAATATCTCCTTCAAAACTATTTATTCCTTCGTTAATTTCATCAAATTTAACTGTTCTGTGCCATTTTCTATGAAATGCGCTTTCTTTTTTGTTTTCAGTTTTATCTAGCCCAACTAGAGAAATTCTTCCTGCACAACAACTACTTGTAAAAAAATCTTTTGTTTTAATTAAATATGTGCAAATTGGAACAAAATCATTGTCTACTTTCCCATTTTTCTTTGCTTTTAAGAAAGTATTTTTGTGGTGTTCTTTTGTCATTTTAAATCTGGTTTCTTCGCCTTGATTAATTTTTTCCATAAAAAATACCTTTTTATTCTATTCTAACTAAGATTATTTTGGTTATAATGTTTAAAAAATTAGTAGTATTGGTTTTATTAATTTGTCTTATTTCGACTGCATTTTCAATCAGATTAGTTGATCCAATCTCAAAAACGCTTAATAATAATGATTATATAGGGTCAGTTGTGCCTGGTAGTGAGCTTGAATTAATTTTTTCAAAAGAATTTGGGCGTTTTTCTTCACTTGAATTAAAAACTCAATTGCCTCAAAGTTTTAAGGTTAGAACTGAAGACTATTTAGAATCAATAAAAATGTTTATTATAATTCCAGAAGATGCATTAATGTCTGAGTATTATTTTGAAGTAAGAATGACTGGTAGGGATGAAGAGTCAGCAAGAGTATATTTTATAGTTGCTGATAATTTATTAGATTCATCAGTAAATAATTATTTTTCAGAAAGTTATGTTGGACAAAATGCAGGGTATGAATTTTCTTTAATAAATAATTCTCATGCAGATACTGTATTTACAATAACTCCAAAAGTTCCATTTTCTTGGATTAATGAATCTAAAAAAACGATTGTTGTTCCAAAAAAAACAGTTTTAAAAGAAAAGATTTTTATTAATCCTCAATTTGCTGGAAATCAAAATTTTAATATTGTAGTAGAATCTTTTGAAGGAAAAAAAGAATTTAGTGTTTTACTTATTGCAAAACCAACATTAGTTGGAAAAAATAAAGTTTTTTTTAATGGGTTGCCGTTTTATTCTATTTCTCTTGCGCCTAGTTATTTTTTTAATAGCTTAATTGCTAATTTTTTTAATTAAGTAAGTGAATTTAATGGATACTTTAAAAAAAAGAATAGATTATGCGCAAGCAATACTTAAAGAAATAGATGAAGGTCGAATAAATAATTTAAGGGATTTATCTTTAATTCAATATCCTATGTGTAAAAAATTTAATTTGACTGAGCTTCCAACTCGTCCTTTTATTTTAAAACAAGCAAAAAATCCATCAAAAAAAGCAAAACAACTTCTTTTAATAAAACCAACAAGAAGTATTTCAGGTGTTCAAATAATTGCAGTAATGCTTCCTCCTTTTTCTTGTCCAGGAAAATGTACTTATTGTCCACTTCCTTTTGAAGGACAGCGTGCACCAAAATCATACACTGGTTTAGAACCAAGTGCAATGCGCGCACAAAGACTTAATTTTGATTCATTTAAAATAGTTGAAAATAGAATTTCACAATTAGATGCAACTGGTCACAAACCAGAAAAAATAGAATTAATTTTTCAAGGAAGTACTTTCACAACACTTTCTAAAGAAGTTCGTCAAAAAATTGTAAAAAATAGTATTGATGGAGTTTTAGGTAAAAAAACAAAAAGTTTTTTAGAAGCAAAAAAGCTTGCGCAGACCTCAAAAAGAAGAATTGTTGGAGTCACTTTTGAAACAAGGCCTGATTATTGTTCAAAAGAAGATATTTCAAACTTACTTTATTTGTGTGGGACTAGGGTTGAACTTGGTGTTCAATGTCCTGATAATAAAGTTTACAAAAAAACAAAACGTGGGCACAGTGTAAACGATGTTATTACTGCAACAAGAAATTTAAAGGACTCTTCGTTTAAAGTATTATACCATTTAATGCCGGGACTTGCGGGCAGTAATTATAAAAATGATCTTAAAAAATTTAAAGAAGTTTTTACAAATCCTAGTTTTAAACCAGATATGGTAAAATTTTATCCTTGTTTAGTAATAAAGGGGTCTGAATTATATGATGATTGGCAAAAAGGAAATTTTGTTCCAATGGAAGAGAAAAAAATTGTTAAACTTCTAACAAATATTTTAGAAAGTGTTCCCCCTTGGGTTAGAATAATGCGAATTAATCGTGATATTCCAAGCACAATTATTTCTGATGGAATAAAAAAAACAAACTTAAGACAATTAATTGATCAAGAAATGAAATTAAAAAAGATTAAATGTAGTGATATTAGATCAAGAGAAGTTGGAATTAATTCACTTCAATCTAAAGATTTTTTAAAACAAAAACCAAAATTTAAAAAACGATTTTATCTTGCAAGTGAAGGAGAAGAAGCATTTATTTCATTTGAATCTAAAGATTATTTATATGGTTTTGTAAGACTAAGAAAACCTGCTGATCCATTTTTAAAAAATATTGATAAAAATACTGCACTAATTCGTGAACTTCATGTTTATGGAAAAGCTTTGCCGATTGGGGGATTTGAAAATGCTGCATTACAACACAAGGGGCTAGGTAAAGATTTAATTAAACTTGCTGAAGAAGTTGCAAAAGAAAAGTTTGATGCAAAAAAAATAAATATTATTTCTGGAATTGGGGTTAGAGAGTATTACAAAAAGAATTTTGGGTATAAAATAGATGAGCCCTTTGTTTCTAAAATTTTAAAATAAGTGGCATTCTTCTTAGATTAAATTTAATAACTTCTTATTTCTATTTGTATTATGTTTGAATTAATTTTAATTGCAATTGCGATTATACTTTTTGTTTTACTAATTTTTGCTATTTTGCACATTTTTTCATTAAATGAACAAATTTCAGAAATATTATTTTCTAAGCGCTCTCAAAGTGTAAAGTATGGTCAACTTACTGAACAATGGATTCCATTTTCAAAAGAATTTCCGTTTAATTCTCAAAATTTTAGGTTTATTGGAAAACCAATTGATGGAATAGTTTTTGATGATGAAAAAATAGTTTTTATAGAATTAAAAACAAATAAATCTAATTTGAGTGATGTTCAAAAAAGAGTTAAAAAATTGGTTGAAGAAAAAAAAGTTGAATGGTTTGAATTAAAAATAAAATAATTAATCTAATTTATATCGCAGGGTAACTACAATTCCGCCCATTCCATAAATTATTTTTTCTTGAGAATTTTTTGAAGAAATTATATGCACTTCGCAACCAAATTTTTCAGCACTGCTTAATATTTCTTCTACAAGGTCTCTATTTTGTAGTAAATATTTTTCACTTACTATTACTCTTTCAACAGCACCTAAATTAATTACTTCCTTTATTTTTTCAGTTCCATACTCTGCTTTTTGTTTTGAAAGTTTTTCTAAAAAATCTTCAATCACTTTGCCTTCTTTACTTAGTTGTAGTGAACTTTCTATTTTTTCAAGTTTATTAGAATTTATTAATTCCCTAAATCCAGTTTCTCCAACAGAATTTAAATTCTCAATCATTATTTTTGATGTGAGTTCTTTAATTTTTTTATTATCAATAAATTTTTTTAAATTTTCTTTATTAAAACCAGGGCCAGCAATAAGTATTTTTTTAGGATCTAGTTTTTGTATTAGTTCAAGTATTTTTTCAAAATAATCATTTTTTTCCTCAGTGTACATTTTTCCTTGTTTATTTGAATTAATTACGCCTTTTTTATTAATAGAAAATTGGTTTACAAATGCAAATTCTGCCTCTTCATCATCCATCAAAACAACTAATAACTTTGAAGTAGAACTTTGTGCTTCTGCTTTTTTTAATCTTTGAATTTGCCAGTTTTTTATTTCATTTTTAACAATTTTTATTTTTTCTCCAATTGCAATATCAATACTTTGATGTGATTTTAAATCAATAAATTCTGTTGGTTTTCCGCTTAAAATTATTCCGCCAATTTTTAAGTTTTCACTAAATTCTTGAAAAGAAACTTGATCTACTTCAAGTTCTACAAATAAATTTATTCTAACTACTTTTTCTCCTTCGTTTTTGGGTTTTATTTTCCTATCTGTTTTTCCAAAAACTCTATCTTTTTTTTCAATTACTTTTTCTAAATGCCATAAATCATCTAAATTTTCAGCAATGACAATAATTTCGCCAGAATATTTGTCAATTTTTAGTATTTTCATATAAACTTACTTTTTGATAAGTGTTTTAAATTAATTGTAATTATTTTATTCTATAATGAAAAATGAAAATATTTCAGTTGTTGAAGCAATTATAAAAAACGCTAAAGGTGAAATTTTATTACTTAAAAGAAGTGATAAAAACAAACATTATGTTGGAAAATGGCAACTTCCCGGGGGAAAAGTAGAGTTTGGTGAGAAAATAGATTTTGCAATAAAAAGAGAATTATTTGAAGAAATTGGATTAAAATTTAAAAAAGTTAATTTGTCAAAAGTTTTTTCTTTAGAAACATCTTGTGATAAAAAACTTCTAAAAAATTTGTTTTTGATGGTTTTTGAAGCTGATTTTTTTGGAAAAATAAAACTTGGTGAAGATCATGCAGAATTTAAATTTTTTAATTTAAAAAAAATAAACAAAAAGAATTTAACTAAAATTTCAAAAAAAGCTATTTTTGGTTAGTTTGGTTACAAATAATATTTTCCACTTTCTTTTTGTTCTCTATCTAGTACAGAATCATATTTATTTATTCGTGGTCTTTTAGTGTCTTTATCTCTTCTAACAGTAATATCTAAATATTTTAGTAATTTGTTCATCCCGGTATTTACATCAAAGGGTCCAGTAGCAAATCCACTAATACTACTTTCTCCTTCAAAAACCATTATTTTATCACTCACATAATCTAAAAAAGTTAAGTCGTGGTCTATTACAAGAGCTGAAGAATTATTTAGTGCAATATGATTTCTAACTGCTTTACCAATAGAAATTCTTTGTTCAACATCTAAATATGCACTTGGTTCATCAAATAAATATAAGTCTGCTTTTTTTGCTAAACATAGTCCAATAGAAACTCTTTGTAATTCTCCCCCGGATAAAGTTTTTGCTTTTTTTTCTAAAAGAAGTTCAATTTCAAGTGGTTTTATTATATTATTAATTGTATTTGTTGTTGTATCTCCAAAAAGTTCTCTAACTGTTTTTTCTCCAGTATAAGAAATATATTGTGGTTTATATGATATTTTTACAATTGAGTCTAGTTCACAATTATCTGGTTTAATCTCTCCTGCAAGAATTTTCATAAATGTAGTTTTTCCAATTCCATTTGGCCCAGCAATACCAACAACGTCATTTCTGAATAAAAAGTTTTTTTCAATATCTAATTTAAATTCACCTAATTTTTTTTCTATTTTTGGCCATTCTATTATTTTTACTGCATCTTTTTTATCAGTAGTTCTGCTTCCTGAAAAAAAGTCAATTGAATATTCTCTAAATCTATAGTTTTCAGTTCTTGCAAATCCTGTTAAATAATCATTAATTCCTTCTCTTGTTGTTTTTACTTGCGAAGCAATTCCATACACACTTGGTTTTCCATAAATTAAATTAACATAATCACTTAAATAATCAAGTAATATTAAATCGTGTTCAATTACTATTACAGATTTATTTTCAGATAATTTTCTAATAAATTTAGCAACTCTTAATCTTTCTTTAATATCTAAAAAAGAAGTTGGTTCATCAAAAAAATAAAGATCTGCTTCTTTTAATCCAGTAGCAGCAATTGCTATTTTTTGAAATTCTCCTCCTGATAATTGTGTAACATCTCGGTCTAATAAATGATTAAAATTAAGCTCAATTGCAAATTCATCTAATTTATTTTTTTCATCAACTTTTTCTAAAAGTTTACGCACACTTCCAGTTAATTTTAAATTATCTATACTTTGTGGTTTTATTGCAACTTTAAATTGATTTGAATAAATTTTTTGAAAGAATTTTTGTTCTTCTCGACCTTTATAATAATTTAATACTTTTTCAGTAATTCCTTTTTCTTCTCCAAAATTTGGAATTATTTCTCCGTTTAAAATTTTTAAAATAGTTGTTTTTCCTGTTCCATTTCTTCCAACAAGTCCAACAGTTGAATTATTTTTTGGAGTAGGCAGTCCATATAATCTAAACATATTATTTCCAAAAGAGTGTATTGGATCATTTAATTCAAAAGAAGTGTTAATTATGTTTATTGCTTTAAACGGGCACTTGTGCTCACAAATTACACAACCAATGCATAGTTCTTCAGAAATTGTTGGTTTTGCTCTTTCTTGATGGGTAATACATTTTTTCCCATTTCTATTAATGGGGCATACTTTTTCACAAAGATAATTTCCGCATTTTTCTGGATTACAATTATCATAATCAATTACTGCAATCCTTTTTTTTCCAGTTATCATAGAAAAATTTTAATTAGAAATGTATAAATACCTAGTTAGTGGGAATTTTATTTACTTTAATTTCTACAAAAAATTGGTTAGAAAATACTATTTTGTTATTAGAATAAAGTTTGCTGTCGCAGTTTAAAGTGCCTAGATAAGTGTTGCCGACTGATGCTTCAAAATTTACATTTTCACAATAAAATGGAGCTTTTGTTAAATTGAGTTTTTCTAGTATTAAATCTGAGTTTGAATCAATACATTCTTTTATTTCACTTTCTAAAAAACAATTTTGTGCTGCTTGATTTATTAAAATTGAATAATTACTAATTTTATTTTTAGTTTCTAAAAATATTGGAGTGTGGTATGATTCATTTTTATAATCCACAGTGTTTGTTGAAATAATAATTGCGAGAGTAAGTACTGCGAAAAGCACAATTATTGTAACAAATCCTTTTTTCATTTAACTTCCTCACAAATTTTTTTAGTACTTACTTGATTTTGATCAGTATAATATGCAATTTCTCCACAAAGTTTATTATTTTGTTGGGGCGTAGTTGATGGAGTTGTTCCAAAATAAAAAGTATTTATTTTATTAGAATTAAATTTAATTATTTCAAAATCACTTTTTGTTTCTACTGGAGCTTCTAAATAAATTACTCCAATAACACTTATTACAAGCACTACTGAAATTAAAACTTCTATTGAAAAAATATTTCCTTTCATTTACTCACCTTAAATAATAATGTGTTTTTTTGTGCAATTTCTTGGGTTGTATTTGTTTTAATTAAATTATTTAAATTTTCAAAAATTCTAGTATCTGTTTCACCTATAAATTCGCAATCCAAAAAATCTATTTCATAAACATTAGCATTTTCTCCGATAATTCCTTTTGATTTTATTGGAGAATTAGATAACGTATCAATGGTCCAAATTTCAAAATTTTTATCAATAAGTCCAAGTTCTTTTGAAAGTTCTTCAATTGTTGAGTTGTGTAATTTTCCCCTATCAATACTATTTGAAATATTTATATTATTAAATTCACAAGAATATTTTCCGTTCAGTAAAACATTTAGTGCAGCTTCACTACTCAAATCAAAATCAGTTTGTAAAATGCTGTCCTTTTGTTCATAATTTTTTATTTCAATTACATTAATCAAAACTCCAATTAAAAGAATTGCAATTATTGAAGCAAATAATAAATCAATTGAAAATATTTGTCCTTTATTCATTTTTTCACCACAATATATGCTCCAATTTTTTGAATAGTTAAACCATTTTCACTAAAAAAAGAGGTTGCTTCTTTTTGATTGTGTTTAAATGTTATTGAATTATTATTAATTTCAATTTCTGGAGTAATTAATTCATTGTTATAATTAAATGAATTTATTAAAAGTCTAGATTCAAAATAAGTGTCTTGCATTAAGCTTGAGTTTGTTATAAAATTTGCACTTAACATTGATTGTTTTTTTAAGTTATTTTCAAGAGCTATATTTTCTTTAGAAATGCGATAATCTTCAACCAACCACAACATGGTGCTAATAAAAATAACAACAATTAGTAGGCTAAATATTAAATCCAGGCTAATTTGTCCATTTTTGTTTAATTTCATGATTGAATAATATTGTTTCTTCTTTTTAATATTTCTAAATGACTTCTAATTCAAGTTTCTTTCCTTTTTTGTCAAATGCTTGGAAATTAGTTTCATTTTTTGTTCCAAAAATAATATTTATTTCATATCTTAAAAAAAAGTTTAAATCAGCACTACTTGGAACTAAATAATCATTTGGGTGAGAATGTACACTTCCAATTATTCCTGCACTAAATGGGATAGTGTTTAGATCAATACTTGCAGAGTTTTCATTATTATATGTTGGAAAAAATATTATTTCATCAAGAATATTGCTGTTTTGACTAGATCCAATAAAACACATAAATTCGCGAGGCTGCATTTTTTTAACTGAAATAAAAATATTTTCTAATAAATCTTTTTTAATTTTGTAATTCATATTTATATTAAAACAAAAAGGTAGAAAAATAGAGTGGGAACGATTAATGCGCCTAAACAGTTACTTCTTTTTATTTTTTTATTAATTGTAAAAACTCCAAGAGCGGTTGAAAACAAAAGTGCAATTAATCCAATAATTCCATTAAATGCAAAAACCAAAATAATTAAAAGTAATACAATGAAATAACTAATTATTGTAAAATCAACTTTTTGTATTTTTTTACATAACATTTTTGATAAAACAATTGTTATTATTGCCCCAGCCCCTGCTGAAATAATGATAGTTATTATTGAAAGAAAATAAGTTTGCTGTGTAAAAATAAAATTTTCTTTTAAATAAATTGCAGCGCCGTTTCTAGCTCTATTTAAAATAAACAAAACAGGAATTGAAAATAAAAAATTTGAAGTATTAATACTTCCTAGGACTACTAAATATTTTCGTGAGTTCATTTTTTGTCTAAAAAGTTTTATTATTGCGGCTGCAAGATTATTCCCAATTCCTGGAAATATTGAAACAATTGCTCCTCCAATTACGCCTATAAGCCCATCAAAAATATATTCTTTTGAAATTTTTGCATTGTTGTTTTGTTTTATTAAATTATTTTTCTTACTAGAAAAAAGAATTGTTGAAATCCCAAAATATCCTGTAATAAGTGGGAATAATTGTGATTTAAATAATAATCCTTGGGTTGCTGACATTATAAAAACAAAAATAGCTAGCTTTCTAAATTTATTATTTTTTTCACTTAATACTAAAATTAAACTTGAAAAAATTAAAACAGTAGGAATTAGAAAAATTATTTTATCATTATTTATGTTTAAAAATTGTTGAAAAATTGGAATAAATAATATTGAAAATATTATTGAACAAAGTCCTCCAAAAATAGTTAAAATTATTGCTTCAAATCCTTTGCCTTCAATAAATAATCTGTGTGCTGGCAAAACTCCTTCAAAAGTATTTGTATCAGGGGCTCCTAAAAAAACTGCAGGAATAAAATCTACAAAACTTTGAGTTATTACCATACTAATTACAAAATAACTAATATTTTCTTCAAAAAAACTAATTCCTGTAAAAAAATATACTACATTATTTGAATGTAGTCCTGGAATTAATCCAGTAATTGTTCCAGCAATTACTCCTAAAAAAATATAAAAAATCATTCTTTGATCACTTTGTGCGCAAAGATTTCAGGAGTATTTTTGTAAATTGTGCTTTCTGCATATATGTAAACAAAATCATTTTTTTTAAGTTCTATTTTTCTTGGGTAAAATACTTTTATGCTTTTGTCTTGAACAAAAGTAAATATTGTATTATTTTCATTATTAATAACATAATCAACCCTTCCAAATAATTTTCCTTTAGTTTCGTTTTTTTCAAGCAACTGGGTTATTGTACTTTCTGGAAATTCATCAGTATAAAATATTATAAAAAGTAAAAATCCGACTATGATTATTACAAAACTAATTGTTGTTATTTTTTTTTCATCCACAGTAATTTTTTGCTTTTTGTTTAAAAATACTTAAGTTGTTTTTCGTTTTATGACGAAGTAATTAGGGGTTTAATTAATTATAATTGTAATATTATCAAGAATGCTGTTATCTTTGATTTTTTGTTCTAAAATATGTACTTCAAAGTCATCTGCA
>CAZBHA010000015.1:0-4073 GCA_964491675.1 uncultured archaeon | reverse complement strand
GTATATTTGTTAGGATTTGTTTTAATTTTTAATTTATTTTCTTCTCCAATTTCTAGTTTTAAGCTTTCAATTATTACAATTTCTTCAAAAGTATTTGCTTTTTCTGTTAAATAATTTCTTGCGATTCCATAAATCATTGTAGTGTTGTGAGTTTGATAATATAATCCTGAAATATATATTGCTGCGCTCATTATAACTAAAAGAAGAATTAAACTTTCTATTGCTACTTGTCCTTTTTTCATATTTACTCAATTTCTATTTTTATTTTTGCATCATCAACTTTTTCAACAATTATTTTGTAATTTCCAGTGTTTAATTTATCTGTAGTGCAAATTAATTTTATTTCATTAAAAAGATTTTTGTTAGAATCGCAAATATTATTTGGGCATAAATTTAATTCAGGGCTTAGTTTAGAAATATTTATGTTTGTGCTAAAACCAATTTTGTTTGTGTCTGAATAACAATTAATTGTGCTGTGAGCAGGAATAAAAACATTAATTGATTTTTTTGTTCCAATGCCTAAAATAAAAGTGTCATTAATTATTTTTGCAACTTTTTCAGTTTCGCTATTCACCCTACTAATTCTTTGAATATCATCAACTATGTCACTGGCATTGTCAATTAAGGGTTTAGTTACTGTGAAAAGATATACAATTACAATTAAAAGAATAAAAATGAATTCTATTGCTACTTGTCCTTTTTGTTTCATAAATTCACCAATAAACTAATTAACAAATCTCCAGTTAATAAACATAGTATATAACTAATTAACATTGTTGGCACAAAAGGCATGGATTCTTTTATGTTTATAGTATTTTTAATTAATTTTTTCTTTGATAAGTTTTTGAGTATTTTTATTTCTTCTATAGTTAGTCCTCGTGCTTTATTTGCAGAAATAATTTGATCTTTTTCGTTTATTATTTCACTAATTTTCCCTTCTAAGGTGTATTTAATTATTTTATTAATTGAAATCCCATCAGTTTGAATTATTTTGTTTTTAATTTTTACTAAACTTTTTTGAGGAATCATTCCTTCTTTAAGGTCTTTTATTGCAATAGTTTCAACTAGTAAAATTCTTGATGATAAGAGCAATTTTATTACTCCCCACATAACTAAAATTATTATTGCACTTGCTAAAAAAGTTTGTAAAAATAACATCATATTTAATAAAATTCCAGTAATTAAAAATACTGCTTCTAAAATATTTTTTGTTTTTTGATTTAGTTTTTGAATTAAAATACTTATTAAAATAACTGCTAAAAATTGAAATATTACTGGCACCCAATTAAAAAAGCTTACAAAAATTACATGAATTATTGCAAGTATTATTGCAAAACTAATTCCTTTTATTGAGTTTTCCTTTAATTCTTTAAAGATAATTTTTCTTTCTTTTTCTTTTTGAAAAAGTTTTATTATTATTATAAAAATAGCATATGGCAAAAATGCAATTAGTGAATATAAAAATAAAGTTATTGGAAAAATTGGTAAACTTAAATTTGTCAATAATCCAATTTTTAGTAATGCTGGAGTAAAAGGATTGAGTGCGCCTAGACCCATAAATAATTTTACATCTCCTCCTGCAAATACTCCAAGTTTCCATAAAATCCAACCAAAAGAAAATCCAAAAATAAGTCCAAATATTGAGAATAAAATTGGATAAATTGTAAAATCAATAATTGACTGGATAGAATATAAAAGTAGTCCAGCAATTGCAAGCCCAAAATTTAATTTATTTGTAACTATTCTTTCTTTTAAGTCAGTATAAGTTGCTATTATTAGCCCAATTAATGAAATTATTATTGCAATGTAAAAAAACATGTTTTATCTAAACAATTAGTTATTTATTCCTTAAAAATTTATGTTATTTTATATTTAATTTAATTTTTTAGAAGTATTTTGTATTTATTTTAAAATTTCTTCAATAACTCTTGCTCTTGTTGTTAGTAGGGTTGCTTGAGTATCAAGTGCAATTTGTCTAAGTGTTTCAATTACTACTGCAGCACTTATTGCAAGCACTATTGCAAAAACACTTGTCAGTAAGTATTCAAATGAAACTTGTGCTTTTTCTTCTTTTAACATAAATATTAATTAATTACATTGGTTATTTTGGTTAAGCTCGTTATATTTTGCTTTTAAAAATGCGTCAGTTGCTATTGTACAGCAATATTCTTTAAGGGTTACGCCTTGTGCAGTTGGGAAATATTTATTTCTATTGTTATTATAGCACCCACAATCTGCAGTATTACTATCTAGTCCATTAGGAAAAGGTCCGCATAAAAATGAATAATTTTTTTCACTTCCAACAGTTTGCGTTGGCCCAAGTGTTTGATTAATAAAAACAAATACTATTGCAACTACAAACATTGCAGCAACAAGTAAAAGTAAGTATTCTAGTGCTCCTTGTCCTTTTTGATTCATATTATCACTATTAAATTTAATGAATAATATGATTTAAAGTATTTAAATGTTTTTAGAAAAAAAAGAAATTGAAAAGCTACAATAAAGTAGCTTTTCAAAATAGTTTAATTTAATTAACTAGGTCTGAATTACAATCAATTACTGATCTGCCAGATTGAGTATCACATGTAAAATTTCCTAATGATGATTGACAATCAGCGTTAGTAGTGCATGCACAACCAACTGCATTTAAATCACATCCAAGTGTTTTAATTGCTTGTTGAGCTTGGTCAGTGTCTGTATCAGTACTTCCTAATATTCCTGCAAGCATTATTACTACAATAGCAACTACGATAATTGCAGCTCCGATTATTAGTAAATATTCAATAGCACCTTGTCCTTGTTTCTCCATTTGTTTCCCTCCTTTATCGTTTAAATTTAATCAATATTAGCATTTAGCCATATTTAATTATTTGTATTTTGATTAGCTTGGTCTTGTATTGCTTGTGTACCAGAATTTGCAACAGTTTTTATGTAAAGTGCTGTCCCAGCCGCAAGTACCACAACTACTACCGCAATAAGTAACATTTCAAATTGGCCTTGTGCTCTTTCTTCCATTTTAATAAACTCCACTTAATACCATTCCAAGTACTATAACTGAAGTATAGTACATTGTATAAGCTATTAATAATAAAACTGGAATATATATAATGCTTTTGTTTATTTTTCCTTCTCTAATTAAACTCATCATAATTCCAGTTGCAACTACTGAAATTAAAATATAACTTTGAATTAAAATAGTTAAAAAGATTTGACTTTGCTGGGCGACCTCTGCTGATTGATCAAGTGCAGAAACAGTAACTCTTCCAAATATTCCAAGAACTGAACTAACTTCTCCAAAAATCATCGGTGCAATAAATCCTCCTGCTGCAAGCATGAACATAAATTGCATTGTTGTATTTGCTTTTCTACTTCTTTTTAATTTGTGCATTTCCCTAACATCATCCGCAATGTCTTCTAAAATATCAGCCAAACTTGCTCCTGTTTTTATAGAATCAAGCAAAATTACAATTGTTCTTTTTACAAGTTTAGAATCAATTCTTTCTGAAAGACCATTTAATGCTGTATTAATATTTTCTCCTTCTTCAAGTCGTCTAAGTGAAATTTCCATTTCTTCAGAAAGTCGTCCATATTCCGAATCAACAACTTCTTTTAGAGCACTCTCATAAGTATCTCCTGCTTTTAGAGTTTCTGCCATTTGTTTTAATGCATCACTAAAATTTTCTTCAATAGAATCAATAATGCTTTCTTTTTTCATATAAGGGTAACCTAAAAGTAAAACTAGTATTGCAAAAGGGACTGCTATTGGAAGCAAGGTTATTTGATTTAATAAAATATTTAAAATTATAAAAGCTCCAATTCCTGAAATTAAAGTAATTAAAATTGTAAGCATAATCCATTTTTTAGCATCATATTTTGATCTGCTAAATTCAAGCCAATAATCATATTTGTAGTACATTCTTCCAAGTGCGTTATTTTCATTAAAAATATTGTCATCCAAAAATTCAATTACTATTTTGAATTTTTCTTTTAATTGTGTTTTTATTTCTTTTATACTCATATTTACACCTTTGGTTGCATTCTATTAACCATAAAAATCATCATAAAGAAAAGCA
>CAZBHA010000014.1:0-14630 GCA_964491675.1 uncultured archaeon | reverse complement strand
TCTGAATCAATTTTATTAATATCAATAATGATTTTTTTTAATTTTTTAAAAAAAGTTTCATTTTGTTTTTTATTTATTGCAAAAATAGCACCTTCTAAATTAAGAAAAACATTCTTTCTAACTTTATGCCATTTTGGATTATTTGTAATATGGTTTTTAGATTCTAATTTATGTAAAGCATATGTAATTACCCCAAGTTCAGCTTTTGCAAAATCATTCTCAACACTAGCTTCTCTAATTAAACGGTTACTAAGCCCCCTTAACTGCAAGATATTTCCTTTTCTAAACAGTTTAAGTGCTTCTTTTAAATCATAAACAAGTGATTGAAACATAAATTAAATAGGAATAAGTAATAAATAATAGTTTTGGTTGGGTTAAAAAAAATTTAAGCTGGTAAAAAGAGTTTTAAAATGAATAATTCACAATATTAATAGATATTATGAAAATACTTGCACCAATTATTTCAGGAAAAGAGAACTCTTTAGATTATATCGACGCGATTACTAAAGGAGTAGATAGAATTATACTTTTACAAATTATTGATAGAGATTTTATGAACAAAACTAGCACTGCTATGGGAGAAGTAATGCAATTTAGTAATCTTTTAGTTGAAATTAAAAAAAAAATAGGCCAAAAAAGAAAATCTTGCGAAGAAATAACTGAATGGGGCACAACAATAAAAAAAATGCTTTCAATTGCAATAATACAAAAAGTAGACAAAGTAATACTTGTGGAACAAGAAAATGAATTCTTTAAAGAAATCTTAAAAGAACTTAAAGCAAACAAAATCCCTTTCCAAACAATTAAAATAACAAAAGAATAGAGAATTATTATGGACAAAATTATTTGTGAATTAATTGAAAACAAAATACTTGTAAGTGATTCTACACTAAAAGGAACTTTAGTAGAAAAAGGATTTGGAGAAAATAAGGGACGAGAATTAATTTTAGATTTGTACGAAGGACTTTTTTTATTAATCAAAGAAAAAATTTGCATTTGTAAAAATGATAAAAAAATTAGTGCAAAAGAAATTCTAAAATTAGGTTTAGAATATGATAAAAAATTTTATTCAAAATCAATTGTTTATAGTGATTTAAAAGAAAATGGATACCAAGTGAAAACTGGACTTAAATTTGGTTTTGATTTTCGAATTTATCCAAAAGGAAAAAAAATGGGTAGTGTGCATTCTGAATTTGGACTTAATGTATATAAGGAAAGTGAAAAACTTAGCATGACACAAATTAGTAGAATAACTCGACTAGCAGGAAATATTCATATCAAAGCAATTGCTGCAGTCATAGATAATGAAAACTCAATTAACTATTATCAATTAAACAGAAAATTATTTTAAAAAAAATAACTATTAAGTGAAAAAAAAAAAATGAAACTTTACAAAGATTCTTTTCTTTTTCATCACCAAACTAGAATAGGAAAAAATGGCAGAGCCATTTCAATTACAAAATTTAGAACAATGCCTACAAATTCACATTCAGATTTTGGAAAAAATGGTCGAAATAAACTATTTAATGAAGTATCAATTAGAGAAAAAAAAGCAGGACGATTTGGAAAATTTTTACGAAGTACAAAAATTGACGAAATCCCCCAACTAATTAACTTATTAAAAGATGAAATTGGATTAGTTGGAATTAGAGTAATTCCAAGGCAAACTTACCAGGCATTACCAAAAGAAATACAAGAAATTTATAATACAGTTGGACCAGGACTTCTTGGAATTTCATATGCTTTACCAGAAAATCAAAGGACTCAAAAAAATATTTTTGAAGAATATAAACGATTTTTTAAATATTGGAAAAAAAATAAAATGAAAGCTAAAATAAAATGGATTTATAAAATTTTAAGAAATTGGAAAAAATAGGTTTTTTTAGAAGGGAAAAATTTTCCCCCCTAAAATAAAAACAAATTAAAAATTGACAAGTACTATAAAAATAGCACAATTTTAATAAATCTTTTTAAAAAAGATTCTTAAAAGTCAACTCCTCTAACTGTTTTTCTTCCGTTTGCTTTTGCTCTTGCTGCAGCTTCTTTAACCATTTGATTAACTTTTGCGCTTAGTGCTTCAACAGCATCGCTTGCTGTGTTACATCCTTGTGCTTTAACTGCTTCTTTAACTTTTGAAGTTACTACTAATACTTCTGCCATTTTAATTCCTCCTTTGGCCAATAACTTGGCTTTGAAAGAATAAAATACTTAAAGTATTTAAATAAGGCGGTTTAGGGCAAATAAAAGGGGTTTTAAGAGATGTTGAAAAAAAGTGTCCTAAATTTTGTGTGTTTTTATAAATATTAAATTAAAAAATAATTACAAATCATTAATAAAAAGAACTTACAAAAAAATTATTGCCAGTGATGAAGCTAAATTTTCTGAAAAAAAGGTGTTATGACACTAATTTGAAGAGTGATGGGCGAACTGAGGCGTTAAAAAAAGTATAATTTTATTTAAACTACTTTTTCCCACAATCATTACACATTCCCCTAACTTCTATTTGAAAACTTTTAATTGATCCAGGAATTTTATTTTTTAAAAAATCTAGTGAGTCTATTTTAAAATGAATAATTTTCCCTGTTTTTTCACAAACAAAATGACAATGACTCTTATCATGTTTTGAATAAACAGTTTTACAATTACATTTATAAGAAAATAATTGATTATCGTTTTTTGCTTCTTCTAAAAACCGATAAATAGTAGCAAGTCCTATTTTTTTATCAACTTTTTTAACTTTATTTAAAAGAAAATCTGCATTAAAAAAAGAATCAATTTTATCAAGTTCTTTTTGAATTATTTCCTTTTGACGAGTAATTCTTTTTTTAACCAAATAATCCACACTTTAATTAATTATTTAAATAATGCCTTATTGATAATAATAATCAATAAGTAATATATAATGCACTATTTATTTTAATTTAGGTGAGAAGAATGAAGTTATTTTTAATTTTTATAGCAGTGTTAGTTTTAGGATCATTGTTTTTTAGTGGTTGTACAACTCCTCAAAAAAATGAAGAAGGAAAACTAATGGTAGTAACTACCCTTTTCCCATTATATGAATTTGCAAAAGAAGTGGGAGGGGAGAAAGTAGAAGTAATTCTTTTACTCCCACCCGGAGCAGAAGCACACACTTTTGAACCAAAACCAAGCGATATTATAAAAATTAATCAAGCAGACTTGTTTATTTTTATTGGAGAAGAAATGGAACCTTGGGCACACAACATACTAAAAGGAACTAATAATGATAAATTAGTTGTTCTTAATGCAAGTTCTAAAGTAACTTTAATAAAATCTGAAAATCAATCACACCAAGAAGAACATAAACATGAAGATGAAGAAACCCACACACATCAAGAAACTCACGAAGATGAATATGCACATGAAGAAAAATATACACATGAAGACACCCACACACATGATGAAGAACATGCCCACGAAGAAGACCATCATCACGGCGAATATGACCCACACATTTGGCTTGATTTTTCTAATGATGAAAAAATAGTTACTGCAATTGCACAAGAACTATCTTTAATTGATTCTAACAATTCTAGTTTTTACAAAACTAATGCAGAAAATTATAATATAAAATTAAGAAAATTAGATTCAGATTATTCTACCAAACTTAAAAATTGTGAACACAAAGAAT
This sequence comes from uncultured archaeon, assembly GCA_964491675.1. Lineage (GTDB taxonomy): Archaea > Iainarchaeota > Iainarchaeia > Iainarchaeales > JAAZKV01 > JABIDZ01. The sequence continues at coordinate 10,978 of CAZBHA010000014.1, read as the reverse complement.
TTATTACTGCAGGACATGCAGCATTTGCATACTTAGCAAATAACTATAATTTAGAAACACTTTCAGTATATGGTATTTCACCAGATTCAGAACCAACCCCTCAAAGAATAAAAAATATTATTGATTTGACAAGAGAACATAATATTGAATACATATTTTTTGAAAGACTGGTTAACCCAAAAATGGCCCAAACTATTGCAAATGAAGCAAATGCAAAAATACTTGTATTAAATCCAGCACACAATTTGTTAAAAGAACAATTTGATTCAAACGTGAGCTTTATAGACCTAATGAACGAAAATTTAAATAATTTAAAAATAGGTCTTAATTGTAGTTGATTAGATGCCAGAAATAATAGAAATCAAGAATGTATCATTTTCATACACAAATACACTTGTGCTAAAAGATATAAATTTAAAAATAAATAAAGGCGACTTTGTTGGTTTAATCGGCCCAAATGGTTCTGGAAAAACAACACTATTAAAATTAATGCTTGGAATTTTAAAAAAAAACAATGGTGAAATATTTTTATTTAAAAAAAAACTTAACGAATTTAATGAATGGAATAAGATTGGTTATGTTCCACAAAAAGCAACAAATATTGAAACAAATTTTCCAGCAACTGTTACTGAAGTTGTTTTGATGGGACTACTTTCAATAAAAAAAATGCCTAAATTTTTTACTAAAAATGATTATAAAAAAATGCACGATGCATTAGTAACTGTAAATATGCAAGATTATTCAAAAAAAAGAATTACTGAACTTTCTGGAGGGCAACAACAAAGAGTACTAATAGCAAAAGCATTAGTAACAAACCCTGAAGTGTTACTACTTGACGAACCAACTACTGGAGTTGATCAAAAAAACCAGAATTCATTTTATTCTCTTTTAGGAAAATTAAATAAAAAAGGAATAACAATTATTTTAGTATCCCATGACATCGGTAGAATTACTGATCATGTAACAAAAATTGCTAATGTTAATCAAACCTTAACATTTTATGGAACACATAAAGAATTTTGCTTAAATGATAAAGAACACAAACATGAACACAACTTGTGTCTTGATAAAAATTAAGAGGAAAAAATATGCTTGAAATGTTATCTTATGTTTTTATGCAAAAAGCATTCATAGCAGGAATACTAATTGCAACCGCTTGCGCACTTCTTGGAACATTTTTAATTCTAAGAAAATTTTCTTTAATTGGAGATGGAATTGCACATATTTCTTTTGGAGGGGTTGCAGCAGGAATATTATTTAATATCACCCCATTTATTGGAGCATTAAGTTTTGGTTTAATTGGATCTCTTGGAATATTAAAACTTAAAGAAAAATCAAAAATTCATGGAGACACTGCAATTGGATTAATAAGTCATGCCTCATTAGGACTGGGAATATTTATTGCAAGTATTGCAAGTGGTTTTAATGTAGATTTACTAAGTTATTTATTTGGAAGTATTCTTGCAATAAATGAACTTGAACTAATACTTTCAGTAATTTTAACTACAATAGTAATAATATTTATTTTAATATTTAATAAAGATTTATTTTATATTGCTTTTGATGAAGAAAGTGCAAAAGTTTCAGGAATAAAAGTAAATTCATTAAATACTGCTTTAATATTATTAACGTCAATTACAATAGTAAGCGCAATGAGCATTGTTGGATTACTACTTGCTTCTTCACTTTTAATATTTCCAGCAGCCTCAGCCCTTCAACTTAAAAAAAGCTTTAAATCGACCCTAATAATTGCCGTTTTAATTTCAATAATTTCAGTAATAATAGGAATAAGTGCAGCATACTACTTTGATTTTGCAACCGCAGGAACAATAGTCTTAGTAAATACAACAATATTTTTAATAATTTTAATAAAAAACAAAATTTTAAAATTTAATTAAATAGTCTCACAAATAAACCGAAATAGTTAAAAAAATAATAAAAACTATGTTTTATAATTTAATTTAATATAATTATATTATGGATTTTAAAGAAATAGCTAACTACTTTTCAAAAATAGAAAATCTTTCTTCAAGACTAGAAATGACTGACATTTTAGCAGAATTATTTGAAAAACTAAATCCCCTTGAAACAAAAAAAATAGTTTATTTATTACAAGGAAAAATCGCTCCTGAATTTGTTGGAAAAGAAATTGGTTTTGGAGAAAAATTAATTGCTAGCGCAATTGTAAAATCAACTGGATTCAATAAAACCGAAGTTAACAAATTATTTAGTAAAATTGGCGATCTTGGAAGTGTAGCAGAAGAACTAACTTCAAAAAGAAAACAAGGATCTCTATTTTCTAACCAACTAACAATTGAAAAAGTTTTTTCTAATTTAGAAAAAATGTCTATTTCTACTGGATCAGGAAGTCAAGAATTTAAAAAAAAGTTATTAGCTGAACTATTTAATTCAGCTAGCCCCACAGAAGCAAAATATATTGCAAGAATTCCATTAGGAAACATTAGACTCGGAATAGGTGACCCTAGTATAATGGACGCACTAAGTGTAATGATTGTAAAACAAGAAAACAAAAATTGGAGTGAACTAAACGACGAAGAAAAAAGAAAATTAAAACTTACTTTGCGTGAAAAAATAGAAGCAAAATATAATATTTATTCCGATCTAGGAGAAATATCTTTAAAAGTAAAAGAAAATGGAATTAAAGGGCTTGATAAAATAAAAATAAGTCCTGGGACTCCAATTAGACCAACTGCTGCAGAAAGACTTGCAAATGCCACCGAAATAATTGAAAAATTAGGTGAATGTGCAGTAGAAGCAAAGTATGATGGATTTAGAGTTCAACTAAGTAAAAATAATAACGAAATAAAAATATTTTCAAGACAAAGTGAAGAAATTACCGAAATGTTTCCTGAAATAATTAAAGCAGCTAAAACTCAACTTCCAAAAAAATGTATTGTTGAAGGAGAAGCACTAGCAGTTAATGAAGAAAGTAGTGAATATTATCCATTTCAAATAACAATACAAAGAAAAAGAAAATACGATATTGAAAAAAAATCAAAAGAATATCCCCTAAAATTATTTTTATTTGATGTGATGTTTGTTGATGATAAAAATATGATGGGCAAAACATTTATAGAGCGTAGAAAAACTCTAGAAAGTATTGTAAAAAAAGGAGATGTTATCAAACTTAGTGAATTAATTTATACTGCTGATGCAAAAGAACTCGAAGATTTTTTTGAAGAAAAAATTTCTCAAGGCCTAGAAGGAATAATTGCAAAAGATTTAAACGCTAGTTATATTGCAGGAGCAAGAAAATATGCTTGGATTAAATTAAAAAGATCATATAAAGGAAGTTTACAAGACACTCTTGATTTAGTAATAATTGGATATTACAAAGGCAAAGGAAAAAGGACTAAATTTGGTTTAGGCGCACTTTTAGTCGCAGCATATAATAAAACAAATAATACTTTTGAAAGTATTGCAAAAGTAGGTACAGGGATGACTGAGGACATTTTAGGCGAATTAGAAAGCTTACTTTCAAAATTAAAAGTAAAATCAAAACCAAATAATATAATTTGTGAAATAACTCCAGATTATTGGACAGAACCAAAAATTGTTATTGAAGTTAGAGCTGATGAAATAACTCTAAGTCCAATGCACAAAACCAATTATCAAAATGGCAAGGGATTAGCTTTAAGATTTCCAAGATTAATTAAAATAAGATCTGACAAAAATCAAAATCAATCAACAACAAGCAGTGAAGTTTTAAAAATGTTTGAAATTCAAAAAAGAGTTTCTCTTGAAGAAAAAAAATTTTAAAATCAAAAACAATAAATACTAATAAAACATTGAATTATTATGAATTTTAAAAGATTAGTATTAGTTGGAGTAACTTTTATTTTAGCGGCTATTTTTACATTTTGGTTTTATATTTGGTCAGACGAATTTAAACACATGTTCTTTTTTAATGATGATTATATTGGACTAATAATGGTATTTGCATTTATCCTCGCAATAACTGGAATTTTTAAATGGCTATTACATGAAGAAATTGTTCTAACTAAAAAGAGAGTGAAAAAATGAAAGTTTTTGATTTACTAGTTTGGTCAATTGTAACAATTGCATTAATATTAGTTGTGTTAAATTTATTTGGAAATTTAAATAATGAAGAATCAATAGAAACAAAAATAAACAATAAATTAGAAGAAGCTTTACTCCCAATTAATATTGGAAAACTTCTTTTAGTTGGAAACATGGAACTTAAAAAAGATTATCTTTTATCAAGAAATTACTTTGACACTGTAAAAAAATCTTTAGTTATTGAATGCAGTAGCGAAAGTCTTTGTTGTCCTAATGGAGAAAAATGCCCAAAGATAATTGAATGGACTCCAGAAAATTTAACATTAAAAAATACTAACAATACAAAAATATTTGTTAGATGTTTTGAAATAAATAATTTCCCCGCATGTAAAATATATATTGGCAAAGCTCCCGCACAAGCAAAAATAAAAGAAATAAAATTAATAAATCAAATAGATACTTCTGCGACATTTGAAATAATTGTTACAAACACTGGAGAGACAACATTATTTTTTGGAAAGACTAATTTTGAATTATATTCCAAGATTAATGGAGTTTTTGAAAAAATAGATTTAGAACTACCAACCCAAGAATTAGCAAATTTGCCAGCTAATGCCCAACACATTTTTATTTGGACTATTGATACATACTTGCCTGGCGAATATAGATCAAAATTTTTATTTGAAGGAGAAAATGCAGGATTTGATTTTAATATAATTGATTTTAACACAACATTTAATACTAATTGTCAAATTGATAAAGAAAAGGAAGAAACTAAATATATTACTGATGAAGATTTAATTAGCCAAGGATTTTATGCAAAACATTATTATTATTGTAAAAACTGTAATGCTGCATGGGAATGTTTAGCAGTGTGGAAGAAAAATTTTTTAGATGTAAATTTTAATATAGAAACCAAAGACAGAGTTTCTTGTTATTCCCAAAGTCCAGGAATTAGCTGCATTAGTTACCAAAATTAAAAAATAAATTTAATAGATTTAAAAAGAGTTTCGCGTTAATTTATAATTATGAAAATTAGTGAATTTTTAAAAAAAAATAAAATAAATGAAGGAAACCTAATAGAATTTGACTTTTTTAAAACAAAAATAGTCGGAACAATAATTCCTTCAAAAGATAATACTTTACTAATAAAACTTGCTTCCGGATACAATGCAGGTTTTAATTTAAACGAAATAAAAAATATAAAACTTATTGGAGAAAGCAAAAAAGTTGGAAAATTAAAAAAAATAGAAATTAAAAATAATCCAAATTTACCAACAATTTCATTACTTCACACAGGAGGAACTATTGCATCAAGAGTTAATTATTCAACTGGTGGAGTTTATGCTAGTTTTGATCCAAAAGATTTAGCAACAATGTTTCCAGAAATTTTACAAATTGCAAATTTTAATACAGAATTAGTTTCAAATATGATGTCTGAAGATATGAGTTTTAAAGATTATCAAAAAATTGCAAAATTTGTTCAAAAAGAAATTAAAAAAAATGTTAAAGGAATAATAATTGGACACGGAACAGATACTCTTGGTTATAGTGCAGCATATCTTTCTTTTGCATTAAAAAATTGTCCAGTTCCAATAATTTTAGTTGGAGCACAGAGAAGTACAGATAGAGGAAGTAGTGATGCTGCTATGAATTTAATTTGCGCAGCAGAATTTATAACAAAAACTAATTTTAAAGGAGTTGCAATATGTATGCACCATTCAACTAATGATGATTATTGCGCAATTTTGCCAGGCACAAAAACTAGAAAAATGCATACGTCAAGAAGAGACGCGTTTAAAGCAATTAATGACACCCAAATTGCTTTAGTTAATTATAACACTCATGAAATAAAATGGATTAAAGATAAAATCGAAATGGAAAAAGCTAACTGTAATTTCAAATTAGAAGAAAAATTTGAAGAAAAAGTTGGTTTAATAAAAATGTATCCTTCAATTAATGAAAAAATATTTGATTTTTATAAAAAAGAAAAATATAAAGGAATTATTATTGAAGGAACTGGACTTGGCCACACACCAGTTAGAGAAAATGATAAATTTATAAAAAAAATTAGTGAATTAATTAAAAGTGGTTGTGTTGTTGGCATGACTTCTCAGTGCATAAATGGAAGAGTACATCCAAGTGTTTATACTAATTTAAGAAAACTATCAAATATTGGCGTAATTTACTGTGAAGACATGATAGCTGAAACTGCTTTAATGAAACTGGGATGGTTACTTGCAAACTATAAAAAAGAAGAAGTTAAAAAAATGCTTAATACTAACTTAGTTGGTGAAATAAGCGAGTTTTCACGAATTGACGTTTATGAATAAAAAATCCTGCATTTAATTAACTTATTCACGTTAACGAAATGTTTATAAATAAGTTTAACTACAATATTATTAGAAGGTGAGTATATGAAGTATGGATTAATCTTAGTAACAGCCTTAATTCTTTTATTTAGCGCAAGCACTTTAGCATACAGTGGATTTAATCAAGCATATTACACACACAATTATCAGCCAAGTGTATACTACGCAAATCCTTATGTAACACCATACTACGCACAAACATATAGCTATTACCCATCAACTTATGCATACTCAACCACATATTACACAACAAACAGATATTCTGCATATGTTTATCCAAGAACAACAGTAGTTTATTCAGCACCAAGTTATTATTATCCAGCATATACTTATCCTGCAACATACCGAAATGTATCAGTTTACAAAAATGATTCTGGTTGGGGATTTAGTTTTGGCACAAGTTCAATGTGCGGATATTACGGATACTGTTAAATATACTAAATTCTTATTTTTCTTATGAATCTAACAGTAGATGAACTTAACCAATTAAATGTTAAAGAATTTATTGAAACTCATTTTAAATTTAGTGAACAATATATTTCAAGGTTTGAAATAGAAAAAGCGCTAAAACAAAAAAAAATAAAGTTATTTTTTATTAAAAAAGAAGGAAAAATAATTGGGACTTTTGCAATATATTTAGGGAAAAAATTTCCAATATTAAACAAAAATATTCCTCAATTAACATTTGTCGCCATTTCTAAAAAAGAAAGACAAAACCCAAAACAAAATATTAAAATAATTAAGTTAATTGAAAAAAAATGTAAAGAAAATAAACTAAACAATATTTTTGCAATTATAAATAAAAGCAACAAATTTTGGAATATTACAACAAAAAATGAAAGTAAAAAAAGAAGCGGGTTTTCAAGCAAACATTTTAGAGGATTATTACACACCCTTGGACAAAACCCACTTTTTAATGGTTTAAAAAAACCAAAACAAAGAACAATTTTAATAAAAAAAAGAATAAAATAAAAAACAAATCACTTTTTATAATACTTTTCATATTTATTTACTATATGCAAGATATTGATTATGCAAGATTAGGACTTAGGGCAGGACTAGAAGTTCATCAACAACTTGACACTAAAAAACTTTTTATTAGAACTAAAAGCAATTTAGATGATAAAATTAATTTAAACGTACAAAGAAAACTAAGACCTGTTGCAAGTGAACTTGGTGAGTTTGATTTAACCGCAATAGATGCATTCAAAAGAAATGAAACTTTTATTTATCATGGAAATTATGAAGAAATTTCACTAGTTGAAATAGACGAAGAACCTCCTCAACCCCTTGATCAAAATTCTTTACAAACAGTTCTTGAAGTTGCACTACTTTGTGATTCAAAAATAATAAAAGAAATATGCGTTATGCGAAAAACTGTAATTGATGGGAGTAATACAAGTGCATTTCAAAGAACAATGTTAGTTTCAATTGGTGGAGAATTTAAAATTAAAAATCAAAATGGAGAAAAAAATATTGGCATTGAAACAATTGCATTAGAAGAAGATGCTGCTAGACCAATTAGTAAAGAAAATAATATAATAAATTATAATCTAGACAGACTTGGAATACCTTTAATTGAACTAGCTACTGCGCCAGATATTTCTACACCACAAGAAGCTGTAGATACTGCAAAAAAAATTGGAGAAATAATGCGCCTAACTTGTAAAACTAAACGAGGAAAAGGAACTATTCGACAAGATGTAAATGTTTCAATTAGAGAAGGAGAAAGATGTGAAATTAAAGGTTGTCAAGAACTTGAATTAATAAAAACTGTTGTTGAAAAAGAAGTTGAAAGACAATTAGATTTAATTGAACTAAAAAAAGAATTAAACCAAAAATTTAAAAAAACAAATAATTTATTTGATGAAATTTTAGAAGTAACTAAAGCATTTGAAAATACAAAATGCAAATTCATAAAGGGGACTGTTTTTGGATTTAAATTAAATAAAATGAAAGGTATTTTAGGTAAAAAAATTGGAGATAGAAGATTTGGTTCAGAATTAAGTGATTATGCAAAATCAGTAGGCGTTAGTGGAATTTTACACCAAGATGAACTTCCAAATTATGGAATAGAAAATAGTGAAGTTGAAAAAATTTGTAAAATTCTAAATTGTGAACTTAATGATAATTTTATTATAACTGTTGCAAATAAAAATAACGCTCAAAAAGCTATAGAAACTATCCAAAATAGAATATTATTAGCTTTTGAAGGAATTGTAAAAGAAACTAGAACTGCAACTCAAACTGGTGCTTCAACTTATCAAAGACCTCTTTCAAGCGGAACTAGGATGTATCCTGAAACAGATATACTAAATGAAATAATTACTAAAGAAAAAATAGAACTCATTAAAAAAAATTTACCAAAAAGTGTTGAAGAAAGAGAAAAATTTTATAAAAAAATTGGATTAAATGAAAATCACATTAGTGAAATGAAACTTAATAACTATGCTAGATTTTTTGAAAATTTAATTAAAAAAGGAGCTAATCCAACAATTGCAGCAACACTTTTATTACAAACAGTAACTGAACTTAAAAGAGAAGGAATTAATCTTGATAAAATTAGTGAAAAAGAAATAGAAGAAATTCTTTTACTTGAAAAAAAAGGAAAAATAAACAAGAATAATTTAAAAGAAATTATAAAAGAAATAACTTTTGGAAAAACAATTCCAGAAATTTTAAATAGCAAAGATAAATCAAAATTAGATGAAAAAGAAATTGCTGAAATTATTTCAAAAACAGTTAAAACTAATTTAAAATTAATTAAAAATAAAAAATTAGGTTCAATTGGCCCTTTAATGGGAGACTTAAACAAAGAAGAAAATTTAAAAAATATTGATAGAAAAATATTGAGTGAATTATTAAGAAAAGAAATACAAAAAAATTGCTAAAAATATTTTTTATTTAAAAAAATTAAAGCATCCCTTTTCCCATTTTTTTTAATTTTCTAAAGCACTTTTTATGAAAATATTGCCCACCCCATTTTTTATCAGTTGGAGCTTTACCACAAACTGAACAAGTTTCTTGATATTTTCCAGCATTTTCACTTTCTTCTTGAGTTTCTTTAACTTCATTTTTACTAAATATCCCCATATTTTCACCACCTAAAAATTAATTACTAATAAATTACCCCACTAAACTTAACCCCAGTAATTTTATTGCTTTTTTCATTGAATCTTTTTGATTTTTATGAGTTAATAATTTAATTGCATCTTTTGGAAAACACCACTTAAAATCATCATGTTCTAAAACAATTTCTTTATCAATAACATGCTCATTATTTATTTTTACTTTTGAATTACTAGATACATGAACTAAATAGTTTGTAATAAAAGTATTTTGTTTTCTTTTATTATCATAATACGTTAATTCATCAATTTTACTAGTTAAAGAAAATTTTTTAATTCCAGTTTCTTCAAATAATTCTCTTGCAAGAGTTTTTTGAGGATCTTCATTTTCTTCAATTCCACCTTTTGGAAATTCCCAACCAACCCAATTTAATTTTCTGTGAAGAAGTAAAAATCTTTCACCGTCAAAAACAATTATTCCAACAACATTTCTTTTTTTATCTTTTTTAATTTCTTTCATAAAATCACTCAACTTTATTTATTAATATAATTCATTATTATTAACCAGTTAGTATAATTTTTTATTTTTGTCTAATTTATAACTTTTTAATAAATCTTCAACTTCTTCACTTTTTAATCTTTTAATTTTAATTTTTGACTTTTTTTTATTTTTAATAATATCATAAAACTTTTTATCTCTAAACCCAATATTTTCTATATCACTAGAAGTTGCAGAATAATAAATTTTTTTGATATTAGCCCACTGTATTGCAAATAAACACATTGGACAAGGCATTGCAGTTATATAAATTTCACAACCTGTCAAATCAAAAGTTTTTAATTTCTTTGAAGCTTTTCTAATAGCACTAATTTCAGCATGCGCAGTTGGATCAAATGTTTTTAACACTAAATTATGTGCACTTTCAACCACTCTATTATTTTTCACAATTACAGCCCCAAAAGGCCCACCATCTTTACTTTTAAGTCCTTTTTTTGCTTCAATAATTGCTAATTCTAAAAATTTATTCATAATATAATAAAGAAATTACTACTTATATACTTTTACCAATATAAAAAAATAAGAAATAGCCCCTCAGAGATTCGAACTCCGGTCTCAGGCTCCAAAGGCCTGCATCCTTGGCCACTAGACGAAGGGGCTAAATAAACGCATTAAATTACATTACGCGTGTATAAGAAGAATAGAACAGAGAACATTTAAAAATTAAATTCTTTGTTAAAAAAACATATTATTTTTAGAAAATACATAATAATAAACTATTTAGTTATTCTAACTTTCTTAATTTTATTTTTAGATGAATCAATTATTTCAAATTTTAGTGAATTAAAAACAAATTTTTCTCCAATTTTTGGAAAATAATCTAACTTTTCAAGTAAAAACCCAGCAACAGTATTATACTCTTTACTGCTTAATTTAGTTTCAAATTCTTTGTTAACATTTTCAAGTTCAGTCCCACCCTCAACAATTAATGTTTTTTC
>CAZBHA010000013.1:10599-14955 GCA_964491675.1 uncultured archaeon | reverse complement strand
CGTCCCTTTTATTTAATTTGATACTGTCGAAGAATTTGAAACATATTACAAAAATGTTGTTAAAGAGAATCGAACAATAATTAATAATATAATGGAAAGATTTAAATGAGCAAAAATAGATTAAGAAGAACAAATGCACCAAAAAGAAAACCTCTTAGTATTATCGAGCGAGAACATGCTCAAGCAATTGGTGCAAAAAAAGCAGCTCTTACAAGTACTTTAATAAAATCTTATACTAATCAACTTGCTCAAGAACAACAAGTTGCTCAAAAAATTTGTGATAGATTAAATATAAATTTACCAACTCTTGAAGAAATGCAAAAACAAATTAAAAGTAAAAAAGATCCTACAAAAGCAGAAATTAATTTATTTATATTATTATCTAATATTGCAAAAACCCAAGAAAAAATAACTCAGTTAAGTGCAAAAAGATAAAAAAACAAAAACTCTTAAACTCTATTTAACTTATTTTTAATATGAAAGAAATAGAAAATACTGCTAGAAAATATGCTACTAAAAACGCATTTGAACATAAAGGCAGTGCACAAACCGGAGCAGTAATTGGAAAAATAAAAGCACTTTTTCCTGAAATTGATTTAAAAAAAATTGGGCCAACAGTAAGTAAAATTATTAGTGAAGTTAATGGTTTAGATAAAAATGAACTTGCTAGTGAGTATAAAAAATTTGAGAAAGAAGGTTGGGAATTAAAACAAGTTGAAAAAGAAAAAACTCTTCCAGAATTAACATGGTTCAAAAAAGGAGACGAAATTATTACTAGGGTTGCACCTAATCCAAGCGGAGCAATGCATTTTGGACACGCTAGACCCGCAATTTTAACTGATGAGTATGTTAGAAAATATGGTGGAAAATTATTTGTTAGATTTGATGATACTGATCCTAAAATAAAAAAACCCTTAGAAGGAATTGAAAAAGAATTCTTAAGTGAATTTAGTTGGCTTGATATTAAAGTAGCTGGAATTAGTAATGCTAGTAACAACTTAAAAAGATATTATCAAATAATTGAAGAACTAATAAAAAAAGAAAAAGCTTACATTTGTTTTTGTGAATCAGAAAAATGGAAAGCTTTAATTTGGAAAGGAAAGGAATGTCCTTGTAGAAAAAAAAGTGCAAAAGAACAATTAGAAAATTGGGGAAAAATGCTTAAGCATGAAATAAAAGAAGGAGAAGCAATTGTTAGAATTAAAAGTGATTTGAAACAAAAAGACACTAGTTTAATTGATTGGTGGCTTGCAAAAATTGTAGACAAAGTAGAGCACCCAAATAAAAATGCAATTAATAATCATGTGTGGCCGTCATATAACTTTGCAAGTGCAATTGATGATCATGATATGAAAATTAATTTTATAATACGCGGACAAGAACATATTTCAAACGAAAAAAAACAAAGACAATTATATGAAATTTTTAATTGGACTTACCCTCACACAATATATCATGGAAAAGTAAGTAAAGTGGGAGACATGATATTAAGCAAAAGTAAAATAAAAACTTTAATGGAAAAAGAAGGACTTACTCGTGATGATGATCCTAGACTTGCAACTTTAAAATCTTTTAGAAGAAGAGGATTTAGTCCAATTGCAATTAGAAAAGTAATAACTGATGCTGCAATTTCTTTAAAAGAAGTAAAAATTGATTTAGCTAATTTTGCATTTAGAAATAAAGAAGTAACCAGCGAAGTAAATAATTATCCTTTTATTGAAGAAGGAATAGAGTGTGAGGTTATTGGAATTAGAGAAGGGGAAGTAAATTATTATGGAGAAAAAATTGTTCTAAAAAAACCAATAGAAAAATTTATACTTGACAAAAAAGAAATTTTAAAATTTAAAGCAGGAGATGTTATTAGACTTAAAAACGCATTTAATATTAAATTTAATGAAATTAATGAATTTGGTGCAACTGCCAACTTTATCTCTTTTGAAGGGAGTAATCAACCAGTTATTAACTGGATAGGGGTAGGAAAAGAACAAGACGCTAGTGTACTAATGAGTGATGGGAGCAAAAAAGTGGGTTTAAGTACCAGAAATATTAAAGAAAATAGTGGAATTATTTGTTTTTTAGGGTTAGGATACGTTAATATTGAGGATAAAAATAGTGCAATAAATTGTATTTTTTCTTATAAATAATTATTTATAAGCCCAAATTTTTGGAACATCTCTAATTGTTACAAAAAATTCTTTATATCTTGGATCTTTTGAAAACTCCATTACGCCAACGATTCTTTTTTGTCTTTTTAAATTAGCTGCTTCAGAACGCGGGCTTTTTTCTAAATGTCTTAAATTTAATTCTAAACGATTTAATTCTTTTGCACCCACAGACCCATAATTTAAAAATGTTGAAATTACTCTATCAGGAGCCACTCCTGTTTTTTGACTTACTTCATCAACAAAAGTCATTAAATTGACATGTCGCATATTATTTGTATTTAAACCAGCAACTTCCCTAATTTTAACCCAATTTGGGTTATTAATAAGATGTGGGTTTGCAGCAATTGTTTTTTGAATTACTACTTTTTCAGCCCTTCTTTGAGCCATTGTTTCTTTAACTGCTTTTGCACCAAATAATCCTGCAGCACCCACTGCAAAACCTAAACTTATAGCTCTTGCTTTACTAGCAAAACCACTAGAAGATAATTTCTTATTTTTGGGCAAGTTATATTTATTTGCAGGTTTTGATAAAACACTTGATAAATTTGTTTTTCTTTTTGGCAGAACCATTATATCACTAAGTAATTATATTTAGTTAGAATAAAAACATTCCTTTATTTGTATACATAACTAACTTATTTTTTACCATAAGCCCCTTCTTTTTAAAACTTTCCACACCCAAAAATAATTAGTTTCAAGGCTAATTTTGCCAATGAAGCTGATGTTTGAGTGAATAACTCAAATAGTTGACGCGGAGGAGATTAAATGACTTATGTCAAAGTAGAGTTAACTAAAGAATTAAGAGAACACACTATCGAAATAGTAGAAAAATCTGCTAAAGGAAAAATGAAAGCAGGTTTAAATGAAGTAACAAAAGCTATTGAAAGAGGAACTGCAAAATTTGTAGTTATTGCTGAAGATGTTTCTCCAGCAGAACTAGTAATGCACATCCCACTTTTATGCGAAGAAAAAGGTGTAGTGTATTCATACATTGCAACAAAAAAAGAACTTGGAGAAAAAGCAGGACTTAGAATGGATACTGCAGCAGTTGCTATAATTGAAACTCCATTAGTAAATGATATAAAAGATCTGGGCGCAAAACTAGCGGAGTTAAAAAAGTGATGACACATGGGTGAAGAAAACGGAACACCAGCAGAAATTGTTGAAATAGTAAAAACAACTGGAGCTCATGGTGAAATTGTACAAGTCCTTTGTAGAATACTAGATGGTCCTGAAAAAGGAAGAATCAAAAGAAGAAATGCGCTTGGAAGTATTCGAAAAGGAGACGTAATAATTTTGCTTGACACAGAAAGAGAAGCAAAGGAAATTAAGTAGGTGAAGAAAAATGGTAAAATGTGATTTTTGCGGAACTGATCTGCCAGTAGGCGGAGGAAAACTGTATGCAAAAAAAGATGGAACAAGTCATTACTTTTGCTCAAATAAATGTGAAAAAAATTTCATTAATTTAAAAAGAAAACCAGTAAAAGTAAAATGGACAAACGCATACAACAAATTAAAACAAACTCTTCTTTCATCAAAAGAACATGATAAAAAGAACAGTGAAAAAAAAGAAGTAAAGAAAAAATAATTCCTTTAAAAAAAAGGGGTGAGTGAAATGCGAAGGACTTTATTAATAATAAAACCAGACGGAGTAAATAGATGCTTAGTCGGAGAAATAATTAAACGATTTGAAAATAAGGGAATAAAAATAATTGGACTAAAAATGGAAAGACTTAAAGTATACCAATTAAAAGAACATTATCAACATCACGGAGACAAACCTTTCTACAATGAAATACTGGATTATATGTCAAGTATTCCAAGTGTACTTTTAGTACTTGAAGGAAAAGATGTAGTTGATGTAGTGCGAAAAATGGTTGGATGTACTTGCGGTAGAGACGCTACCCCTGGAACAATCAGAGGAGATTATTCTATGAGTGTACAAACAAATATAGTTCATGCTTCTGAAACTGATGAACTTGCTGAACAAGAAATAAAAAGATTCTTTAAAGATGAAGAACTTATTGAGTACGATAAATTAAATTTTAATTGGATTTATTGTGGTTCAGAAAAAGAAAAATATAAACCTGTTCAAATTGATAGAAAAAGTGAACAAGAAGAATATGCACTTGAAAAAGAAAAAAAGAGGCAAAACAAATGATACGCCAACCAATAATTACAGTCCTAGGCC
>CAZBHA010000013.1:9392-10589 GCA_964491675.1 uncultured archaeon | reverse complement strand
TGTAGACCACGGAAAAACAAGTATACTTGACGCAATAAGATCAAGCAGAGTGGCTGCTAAAGAGGCCGGGGCTATAACCCAACATATTGGTGCAACTGAAATTCCACTAGAATCAATTGAAAAAATTTCTGGGCCCCTAATAAAAAAATTTGGATTTAATTTAAAAATTCCAGGACTTTTAGTAATTGATACTCCAGGACATGAAGCTTTTACTAATTTACGAAAACGCGGAGGAAGTATTGCCGATCTTGCAATTTTAGTAATTGATGTGATGCAAGGAATTCAACCACAAACAAAAGAAGCAATTGATATTTTGAAACTAAATAAAGTTCCATTTATTATTGCAATGAATAAAATAGATTCACTTTCTTTTTATAGTTCTAAGGCAGGAAGTTTTCTTGAAAATTATTCACAACAAAATGAAAACACTAAAAGATTATTTGATGAAAAAATGTATACTCTTGTTGGAAAACTTTTTGAAGTTGGATTTAGTAGTGAAAGATTTGATAGATGCGAATTTGGAAAACAAATTCCAATAGTTCCAATATCTGCAAAAACAACCGAAGGATTACCAGAAATTTTAACGCTTATTTCAGGATTATCCCAAAAATATTTAGAAAAAGATCTTGAAATTTCAATTGATGAAATTGGAAAAGCAGCAATTTTAGAAGCAAAAGAAGAAAAGGGACTTGGAAAAACAATTGATGTTATTTTATACCAAGGAAAATTAAAAGTAAATGATGAAATTGCTTTAATGGGAAAAAACGGAATTATTAAAACAAAAATTAGAGCACTACTTGAACCTAAACCACTTAAAGAAATGAGAGACAATGGTGAAAAATTTTGCTCAGTAAAAGAAGTATTTGCTGCACAAGGAGTAAAAATTGCAGCACCAAATTTAGATGATGCACTTGTTGGCTCAACTATGATTGTTGTACAAAATGAAAATGATATGCAAGAAATAATTGATGAGGCAAGTGAGACAACATTCAAAACTGATCTTACTGGACTAATTGTAAAAGCTGATGCGATTGGATCACTTGAAGCAGTTGTAAATTTATTAAAAAAAGAAGGACATAATGTAAAAAAAGCAGAAATTGGAAACGTAACAAGAAAAGATGTAATGGAAGCAATAAGCATTTGTTCTGACGACCCAATTCTTGGAACAATTATTGCATTTAATGTTGGTGTTGATGT
>CAZBHA010000013.1:0-9382 GCA_964491675.1 uncultured archaeon | reverse complement strand
GCTAACAATAGAGAAATAAAAATATTTAAAGAAAAAGTTATTTACAAACTAATTGATGATTATCAAAATTGGGCAAAAGAAATAAAACAAGCAGCAAAAAATAAAGAACTCTCAGCCCTTACCTACCCAGCTAAATTTGAAGTACTAAGAGGAAGAGTTTTTAGAAATAATAAACCTGCAATATTTGGAGCAAAATTAATAACTGGAAAATTAAAAGAAGGAACAAAAATAATTAATGAAAAAGGAAAAATTTTAGGAAAAATAAGCGGGATGCAAAATGATGGAAAAACTGTTAAAGAATTAAAACAAGGAGAAGAAGCTGCAATTGCAATTGATGATGCAAATTTTGGAAAAAATATTTTTGAAGGAGATAAATTATATTCATTTATTGCATGTAGACAATTTATAGATTTGCATAAACACAAAAATGAATTCAGTGCGGAAGAACAAGAATTAATAGAAAAAATAAAAGAAAAAACCGCAAGTATTGAAGAATGACATTTACAAAATTATTTGTAAAACAATTAGGAGGAAATAAAATGAAATTTGTAGTGAGTACAAAGTCTGGAAAGGCTTATACAGTAACATCTGATGAAACAGCACAATTTTTAGGAAAAAAAATTGGAGAAACAGTTGCATTAGATCAAATAGGTTTAACTGGCTTTGAAGCAGTAATACGAGGCGGAAGTGACAAACAAGGTTTTCCAATGGATAAATCTGTCCAAGGAGCCGCTAGAAAAAAAGTTTTTACTGCCAGAGCCGTAGGATTTAAACCAACAAGAGAAGGTGAAAGAAAAAGACACACAGTAAGAGGAAATACAGTTGGTTCTGAAATCTCACAATTAAATCTAAAAATTGTTAAAGAAGGAACAATTAATTTAGAAGAGAAGTTTGGAAAAAAAGATGTAAATCCTGATGAAAACTTAAGTGCAAAAGAAAAAGCATTAAAAGAAAGTGCAAAATTAGCAGGATCTGATGCATTGGGTGATGCACCAACAAAAAAGAACAGACATTAAAGAAAAAATAAACAATAAAAAATAAATTAAAAAAATAGGGGGAATTAAAAACTTCCCCCTTATTAAATTTATAAGTGATATGATGAGTAAAACAACTGAACAACCAGAAATAAATATTGGAATGATTGGTCATGTAGATCATGGTAAAACTTCACTTACTCGTGCACTAACTGAAACATGGACTGACACACATAGTGAAGAACTAAAGAGAGGAATTTCAATAAGACTGGGTTATGCAGACGCAACTTTTTATAAATTAAAAACTAAAACTGGAGAAATTTATTCAACTGAAGATAGTGAAGGAAAAGTAATTAGTAAAAGAATTGTAAGTTTTGTTGATGCGCCAGGACACGAAACATTAATGACAACAATGCTTTCTGGAGCGGCATTAATGAACGGAGCAGTTTTAGTAATTGCAGCAAACGAAGCTTGTCCTCAAGCTAGAACTATTGAACATTTAATGGCACTTAAATTTGCAGGAATAACAAATATTGTAATTGCACAAAATAAAATTGACTTAATAGAAAGAGAAGAAGTAATTAAAAATTATAAAGAAATAAAAGAATTTCTAAAAGAGTATGGATATGAAAAAGCACCAGTAATTCCAACTTCAGCAAATTTTAAAACAAATATTGATTTATTAATACAAGCAATAGAAGAGAATATTCCAACTCCAAAATATGATAATAAAAAACCGCTAAAAATGTTTATTGCAAGAAGTTTTGATGTGAATAAACCTGGAACAAAAATAACTGAACTAAAAGGTGCAGTTCTTGGAGGAAGTATTTCTCAAGGAATAATAAAAATTGGAGATGATATACAATTATACCCTGGCCTTGAAAATGAAACTATTACAAAAGTTGTTTCAATTTCATCAAGTAAAGGAAGTATAAAAGAAGCAATGCCTGGAGGACTAATTGCAATTAGAACTACACTTGATCCAAGCGTAGCACAAAATGATCAATTGAGAGGAAAAATTATTGCTAAACCAAAAAGCTTACCTGCACAAACAAATGAAATAAATGTTTCATTTGAATTATTTAAAAGACCTACTGAAAAGGATTCAAAAAATGTTGAAATAAAAGTTAATGATCCTTTAGTTCTAACTATTGGAACTAATACTAATATTGGTTTTGTTAAAAAAATTGATAAAACAACAATACTATTAACTTTAAAAAATCCCGAAGTATTTGAAAAAGATGATAATATTGCAATAAGCAAAAATATTGATAGCCAATGGAGACTTGTAGCTTACGGAAAAGTAATTTAGTGATAAATAAAATGGTAGAAAAAGTAAAAATATTACTAGACACAAATTTTTTACTAACTACAATTAGATATAAATTACACGGACTGGAAGAAATAAAAGAAAAAACTCCAGCAGAATTTTATGTACTAAGCGGAACAATAGACGAAATGGAAAATTTATCAAAAAAAGATAAAAAAATAAAAAATGAATATTTATTAGTTTCAAAAATGCTACAAAATGAGAAAGCTATAGGAATAAAAAGCAAAACTGAAAATGTAGATAAGGAATTAATAGAACTTAGTGGCGAATATATTATAGCTACAAATGATAAGGAACTGCGTAAAAAAATACGAGAAAATGGAGGAAAAAGCATATTTATCAAGAAATTAACTACAATAGATTTAAGCGAAATAGAGTAAAAAAAAGGCAAGTAGGGAACTTTATAAATTTATTTGATAGATATTTATTTATATTTGTAAGCAAATTAATAATAAATTGCTTTTAATAAAAAAACGGTGAGCATATGTTTTATAATACAAAAATTAATGATAAAGTAAGAGTTCCTCCTAAAAAACTTGGTGGAAAAATAAAAACTTCATTACTAGAAATTTGTAAAGAAGATTATGAAGGAAGAATTGATCAAGATTATGGAGTTGTTGTAGCAGTTACAGGAATAGGAAGTGTTGGAGAAGGACACGTTTTACCTGGAGACGGAGCAGCATACTATGAAACTGAAATAGAAATGCTTACTTATAAACCAGTATTACACGAAGTAGTACGAGGAACAATAACAGAAGCTACTGAATTTGGAGCATTTGTAAGAGTTGGCCCTATTGAAGGATTAATACACGTGAGTCAATTAATGGATGATTTTATTAATTATGACGCAAAATTACCCGGATTTGTTGGTAAAAAAACAGAAAAAAAAGTTACAATTGAAGATAATGTTTTAGCAAAAGTTGTTACAATTTCAATGAAAGGAGAAGTTTCAAATTCAAAAATTGGATTAACTATGAGACAAGCTCATCTTGGAAAAGAAGACTGGGTTACAATGGACGCAAAAGCTGAAGAAAAAAAAGCAAAAAAGAAATTAAGAAATGAAGAAAAACAATAGGTGAATAAATGAATCGAGAAAAAGCATGTAGAGAATGTAGATTTTTAGCAGAAGAAGGAGAGAAGTGCCTTAATTGCGGAAACACTTCTTTTACAACTTTTTGGAGAGGATATGTAATTATCATAAATCCAGAAACTAGTGAAATTGCAAAAAAAATGGGAATAACAAGAAAAGGCAAATTTGCTTTAAGATTAAGTAGGTGAATAAAATGGAATTAAAAATAGTAGAAAATAACAGAAGTGAAGTACTAAAAAGAAATGACATTATTGGAGAATTTGATCAAAAAACAATTCCACAAAAAGAAGAAATTAGAAAAAGTATTTCAGCACAATTAAATATACCAACAACAAGAATTGTTGTTAGAAAAATAGATGTTAAATTTGGATCAACTAAAGGAAAAGCAATTGTAAAATCATATGATACTGAAGAAAATTTAAACAAAATTGAAGCAACATATGTAAAAAAAAGAAATCAAACTAAAGTAGAAGAAAAAAAGGAAGAAGCACAATAGGTGAATAAAAATGGCAAAAAAAGAAAAAGTTAAAGTAAAAAAATCTAACAAATATGACGCAAAAGATAAATTAATAAGAAAAGGAAAATTCTGTCCAAAATGCGGAGCAGGAGTTTTTTTAGCTGAACACAAAGATCGATTTTCTTGTGGAAAATGCGGATATGCTGAAAAAAAATAAAACAATTTGTTTTTAATTTTTTATACTCCTTTTATTGTTTATGATACTATTAGCATACTACATAACATTATTTTTGTTATTAGTAATTCCTTTTTTATACTGCCGAGTTTTAAAAGAACAAACTTGGAAAAAAACTATAACTGAATTACTTCCGTTTAATAATAATTTTAAAGAAGAAATAATTGGAGGAATTAAACTTTTTTTCTTACTTTTAATTGGATTTATTTTAATAATTTTGTTAATTACTCTAACTGAGTCACAAACAGGGATTAAAATTAATGATCTAGAAAAAGTTAATGATTTTATTAATCAAGAAATGAATCAATTTGCACTTGGATTTATTATTATTTTATTAGTTGTTTTATTTATTGAAGAATTATTTTTTAGAGCTTTTTTAATAAAAAAAATTGGAATTTTTGCTTCAACTATAATATTTACTATTTTCCATATTGGATATGGATCAATTGCACAAATAATTGGAGTGTTTTTTTTAGGACTTATTTTAGCATATTGGTTTAAAAAAAATAAATCAATAGTACAAAATTATATTGGACATGTATTATATGATCTTTTTGCAATTGCATTATATTTTTTAATTTAGGTGAAAAACAAATGAAAATACTTGGGATTGAAAGCACAGCACACACGTTTGGAGTTAGTGTTATTGAAACTAACTTAAATAAAGTAAATTGGCAAAAAAGTACTTGTAATATTTTATCTAACCAAAAAAGTACATATACTACTTTAAGCGGAGGAATGATTCCTAGAGAATTAAGCGAACATCATTATAAGGCTGCAAAAGATGTTGTAAAAGAAGCTTTAGAAAAATCTAACACTAAAATTAATGAAATAGATTTAATTTCTTTTTCTCAAGGACCGGGAATTGGAAATGCCCTTAGATGTGGAGCAAATACTGCTAGACAACTTTCCCTTATTTATAAAATACCTTTAATTGGAGTTAATCATTGTGTTGCACATGTTGAGATTGGAAGAAAACTTTGTAATGCAACTGATCCAATAATGCTTTATGCAAGTGGAGCAAATACTCAAATTATTTGTTATGAAAATAATTATTATAGAGTTTTTGGAGAAACACTTGATACAGGAATAGGGAATTTTTTAGATACTTTTGGTAGAAAGCTAGGAATGGGTTTTCCTGCTGGCCCGAAATTAAGCAAAATTTATTATGAAGGAAAAAAGTTAATTGAATTACCATATACTGTAAAAGGAATGGATTTAGCATTTAGTGGACTTTTAACTTCTGCAGAAACTAAATATAAAAAATTAATTAAAGATGGAAAAAATAATGAAAGCCAAGAAATAAAAGATTTAATTTATTCTACAATGCACACTGCTTTTGCAATGCTAACTGAAGTTACTGAAAGAGCACTAGCTCACACTTCTAAAAAAGAAGTAATTCTTGGAGGGGGAGTTGGCTGTTCAAAAGCCTTGCAAGAAATGGTTGCAAAAATGTGTGAAGAGCGGGGGGCAAAATTATTTGTTCCACCAAATTCTGTAATGGTTGATAATGGGGCTCAAATCGCATGGACAGGATTATTGATGTATCAAAGCAAAGTAAGGACAAATTTATCACAGTCTAATATTTTGCCTAAACAACGTACAGATAATGTTAGAGTTATGTGGCGTTAACAACCGGCATAATACTTTCAAAACATTTATACTTAAATAAAACAAATTTTTATATGCTAGTTAATAATAAAAAATTTAATGTTTTTCAAGAAGACAGTCAATTAAAAATAAAAATTGCAAATTCAAAAAAGCCATTTTATCTTAAAAAGGATAGTTATTATTCTGAACTTGCCCAATTTATTGAGATATTAAAAGTTGAAGGATATTGGAATTGCAAAGGCAATATTGCGATTCAAAATAAGTCTACTGAATTAACTAAATATTTTGAAAGTTTAATAAAAGGATTTGGCATAAACTATTCTAAAAGTATTTTAATAAAAATAAAAACTCCAAAATTATGGAATAATAAGAAACAAATATTTGTTTTTGAAGGAAATACTAAAAGGGCATTTCATTTTGGAAGAAATGGATTTACCCAAAAATTTGATTCAATTGTTTTTGAAACAAAAAATACTGATAAAAAATTTAATATTCAGTACAAAAATGAATATTTTTTATTTTATTTACAAGATGGTCAAATTGATACTCCAAAAATTAAAAGTTATTTTGTATTAAAAGCATCTAATAAATCATTTACCCAATTTATGAAATTAATATTAAATGAAGAAAATAGCACACACAAGTTAAGAATAAATAATTATCTAAAAGCTTCAACTCCTAAAATAATAGCAAAAGTATTCGGATCAGTAATTGATTGTGACGGATCTATTATATATTATGGATTAAAACGAGAAATTAATTTACAACAAAGTTCACTTAATTATATTAAAGATTGGAACAAATTACTAAATTCAATTAATATTAACTCAAATATAAGCAAAAAGGGCAAATTATATAAACTAACAATTACTTGCAATCAAAATTTTAAAAAATTAAATCAGTTTGGGTTTGAACTACACCATAAAATAAAAAAAACAAGATTTCAACATATTTTAAATAACTACAAAAAACATCAATTAGAACGAAACACTGCATTAAATTATTATAAACAGTTAGTCAAAAACAATCCACAAACAACTGCTTTAAATATTTCAATCATTTCAAACAAAAACAAACGAGTTGTTTCGCATTATCTGAAAAAATTATTCAAATTAGGCGAAATAAATCGAATTAAAATAACAAAACAAAAATATATTTATTATTAAAGAACTGATGATGTTAAAGTAAATTGGAGAGATGATTAATTTCTTATAAATAAAAAGTTAAATATAAATACTTAAAATAAATAAATATATGTGATAACATGCCACTAATAAAAAGAGGAACAATTAAACGAATCACTCCAAAAGTTTTTCCAGTTAGTCGAGAAGAAATAGCTAGACAACAAAGAGCCTTTCCTAATTTAACTACAAATAGAATAGTAGATAATTTAAGAAAAGGAAAAAGAGAAGCTAGAATTGGAATCTTAAAAGAAAAATTGGCACAAAATAAACAAAAACGAGCTACTCAAGCATTATTTAAAAATCCTGATTTATTAAAAGGAGCTAAACACCCAGTTAAAAAAATACAAAAAGAAAGGGCACAAAAAGCAAAACGATTACTTAAATTAAGAAAAAAAATAAAATCTAAAAAAAGAAAAATTAAATAATTTAAAACTCTTTACTAAATTCTTTTGGTTTAAAATAAAAATAAAATGGAAAAGCTGTTAACAAAAGTACTGTTCCAAAAATAATTAAAGGAAGTTCTATACCAAAAATTATTATTGGAGACCAATACTGAGTTAGACTCATTAGTAAACAAAAAATTGCACCAAGTGCGGGAAACACAGGAAGCCAAGAAATATTACCAGGCACTCTAAATCCTTTTGTTTTTGGTTTATTTCTAGTTTTATATCTATAAACTACTAATGAAGCATTTACTGCAAAAAATATTATAAACACTCCAAAATTTGTCAAATTTGCAACTGTGCCTAATGATCCACTCAAAGTAAATGCAATTGAAATAAGAGCCGTAACAATAATTGCAATATGAGGGGTTCTATTTTTTTTATGAATTTTTGCAAAATACTGTGGAAGGGCTTTTTCTTTTGCCATACCATAAAGCATTCTTGAAGAAACAATTAACAAAACTAAAATAGTGCTTGAAGTTGCAAAAAATGCAATGAAAGTAAAAATTAAACCACCCAGTGGATTATTTAACGCAGTTGTTGCAACTAGTGCAAGTGGCCCTTCACTTACTGCTCCGCTAGAAGATGCGGCTAAATCCTGCCAAGGCACTACACTAACTGCAACAGTTGCAACTAAAACATAAATTATTGTGGTTATTATTAGCGAAATTATTAAAGAACGCGGAACTGTTTTTTCTGGATTTTTTGTTTCTTCTGCAATATTTGCAATATCTTCAAAACCAATATATGCAAAAAATATTAACGCCGCAGCTCCAAAAATCGGAGTTAAAAAATTAAATGAAAAAATATTTTCTCCACTTGGAATTAAAAATAAATCAACACTTCCTAAAAATGGTAGGCCCATAATAATTATTGCAATTAAACCACCCACTGCAATTAAAGTTAGAAAAGTATTTAGCCGTGCACTTTCTTCAATTCCTTTATAATTTACTATTGAAAGCAAAACAATTATTAAAATTGCAACAATCCAAGAATCCATTACTGCAAATACATTAAAGTAAGTTGCAAAACCTAAAGCTACTGCTGCAGCACTAATCATTCCAGTTAACACTGTTAAATAACCTACAAAAAAAGCTAATAATTTTGATTCTGTACTTTCTTGAACATAAACAAATTCTGCTGCACTTTTTGGAAAAATACGCGAAAGTTCAGCATAAGAAAGTGCAGTAAAAGAAGCAATTATTGCTGCAACTACAAAGGCTAACCAAACAGCATTTCCTGCAATTCCTGCAGCTTCTCCAATTAAAGCATAAATTCCCGCCCCTAAAATAATTCCAATTCCATAAATTACTGATTGGGTTAGAGTTATGCTTCTTTTTAAAGTATTAAGAGGAAGTTTTTGAGGGTCAGGAGTTGTACTTTTAGAACGCATTTTTTTACCTTAAAAAAATTAATTAAAAATTAAATTTTACTTTTTTGTTTTTTCTTTATATTACTTTTTAATCGCACTGAACCAGTTTTTATATTAGTTATTCTTTTTACCCCAAATAATCTTTTTGCAGGCATTATTTTTTTTTGTAAAAATCCATAATCATATGTTTCATCCCTAAATGGTTTTGTTTTTGCAAACAAATAAAATCCAACAACTACAAATACTACAAATGTAATAAAATTAAAAGGAAATGGAACTTTACTAAATCCAGGGAACTCTAAATCAGGATCTAAATAAAATGCAATTGAAACTGCTAAAATAATTGCAAACGCAAATTGAAAGAACATAAAAACAATTACTTTTCTTTCAACTCCAAAAACTTTTTCTTTTGCAGTACCTAGAACAACTTTTGAAAAATCTTTATGAATTTTTAAAACACTTTTATCTTTTAATGCAATTTTAAAATATAATAATAAAAATACTGCAATATTAATTAAAAATAAATAAACATAATTTAGGTCTATTTGGTTTTGTAAAAACAAAATTTCTCCAGAAACTATTTTAATTCCTAAAAATTTATAAGATTGCCAAAGCAAAACACAAAGTATTACAAGTTCTAAATATACAAAGGCTAGTACTTGATTTTTTTTAGTGAAAATTGTTTT
>CAZBHA010000012.1:0-15057 GCA_964491675.1 uncultured archaeon | reverse complement strand
GGATTTTTTTCTCCTTTTCTACTTTCACTTAATCTTTTTATTTCTTCAGGATTTTCAAATCTTTTCTTTTGTATTTTACTTATTTTTTCACGCTCTTTTGGATCTTCAAATCGTTTGTTCATTCTATTTTTTGCTTCTTTTTTTCTTTCTGGTGTCCAGCTTTCTCTTTGTTTTCTTCTCCATTCTTCTGCTTTAATTGGGTCTTTTGGTATTGACATATATTTAATAAAATAATTTTTTCTTTAACTGTTTGCAATCTCCCCAATAATCTAAACTTCTCTGCGAAGTAATATCCATTAACGATGTATTTTTTCTACCATTAACTCCAGTTATAATATTTATAATTGGGTCTTTTCCAAAAAATACAAATTTTTGATTTTTATCATAAAATGGGATACCTTGTTTCTTATTTCTACTCCATTCGGGTAATCCTTTTAAACATTTATGTAAAAATTTAACCAACCACTCTCGCCCATATATTATACTTCCGTGAACTTGATATTTTCTTTTAAAAACATTAACCCCTTCTTTTTTCCACATTATCCAATTGTTGTTGTAGCTATAAATAGAATTTAAATCTGTCGGTTCAAAATTAAAATAACCATCTTTAGGATATAACATGTCTGACTCGCACATCCACAAAAAGTCAGCATTTGATTCTTCCGCGCCGATTAAAATTTGGCGAAACATATTCAAATATGAAATACCAACATCGCCAACACAGATATTTTTACCAAAATTTAAAGGAGATTGGCTAACTGAAATAACAGGAATATCTCCTTTAACATCGTTAATGTTGTTTATAATTTTTTGTTCAAATTTAGGGTCTTCTAAATTGTGAGTGCAATATATTATTTCATAATTCATAAAGTATTGTAGTTACACTTATTACACGGGGGCATACTATAATCGTGCTTTTTGTGAGCTTCTCTAATAGGTTTCATATTTTCAACTATTTCAGACAAACTCTCTTTGTTTAAATCTCCAAAAATATGTTCCCCATCAAAATCTAAACAGCACATACACACCCTGCCGTCCCATAAAACTGTAATGCTACGAATGGTACGATTGCAATAACGTCTTACTTTTTTATTTTCTTGTTTAACTGGCCTCGCACCAACCCAATTAGCCATTCCACTAATCGTAGCATACTTACCCCATTCTTTTTTAAAATCTTCAACCTCGTGTTTGTTATCTTCGGATACCACCATAGAAACACGAACTTTAAAGTTTGCTTTTTCAATGAGTTTTTTTGCGTTTTCTTTTGACTTTGTAAAATCGGGGCCACGCATTATCTTCTTATGTGTTTCGGAGGTGGCCGCATTTAAACTACAATTTACAAAATGTATATTTTTATATTTTATCAATCTATCAACATCCATCAATTCTGCATTAGTATAAAGAGAAACTATACATCCTTCTTTTTCGAGATAGTCCAACCATTCCCAAGCACGGGAAAATATAAAAAATTCTCCATTGAGGTATGGGTAAAAACGAGTTATTCCTAATTCTTTACCTTCCTGAACGATTTTATAAAACAACTTATCTGACATTTCCCCCATCGGTCTGTGCATCTCGTATCTTGGACAGAATTTACATTTTGCGTTACAACTTGTACTACTCTCTATTTGAATTTTCATTGTTTTATATAGAACCAAACTTGCCTTCTATCTCCAGTTGTTAAAAACCAAGTTTTAATTCCTTGAGAAGAAGTCCAGCCATCAACTACTCCTTTTACATCTATTCTTTCGTTTTTACAAACTTCGTTGCAATAATCATGTCCTGCGACAATGCCTCCTTTTTTTACTTTTTTTTCCCATTCTACAATATCGTTGGTACAGTTCTGAAAGTCATGATTTCCATCAATAAATATTGCGTCTAACCCCAAATCATCAAAATCTTTAACTGCCTCAAGAGAATATTTACGAATAATATGTGCTCTATTTGACAAAAGTTCGGAGGCGTGTTTATAATACCTTTCAGTATCAAATTCCATTCCTTGACGATAATCTGAATAGATTTTCCAAGGATCAATACAGAATAATGTTAAATCTGGAATTTTTTTTAAAAGACAATCAGAATATACTCCTTTCTCTACTCCAATTTCTGCCATAAATTTAATTTCTAATTCTGCTAACAATTTAGGAAAAGATTGCCAACGAGATATTTTTATTTCATAAGGAGCTGGTTTAGATGTATCTATTTTATATTTATTTATAATATATTGTTCTCTGTTCATATTTTTATTTCAACTCAATTATATAATTCCAATTTTCTAAAATTTCTTTAGGAGAATATTCTTTATTTATATCGTGGTCATAATAAATTTTAGAATTTTTATGAAATATTTTTGTATACCAAGTAGCTATAAAACAAGCAAAATGAAAATTTTTAGTTTTTATTTTCATATCTTTTTTAATAAAGATTGCCAATTTTCGTTCCAATTTGGAATCGGCCAAAATCTTTCTATTAAGTCAACAAATATCTTTCTATTTTTATTTACGAATTGGTCAAACGAATAAAAGTCAGCAGAGTGTATTCCCCCAAGTGGAACTTTATACATTCTTCCGTATGTACGCCCTTTATGTAGGTGACAGTAAAAATTATTCTTCAAAGTATAGCATTTTCCACCATGCTGTAATGCTTTTAATGATATTTCATTTGCTTCTGCTCCCCACCCAGTATATCCTTCTATTTGCATCAATCCACATTCTTTATAAAATCGTTTTGACATAGCCCACTGGCTCGCCTGAAAAGTTAATGTTTCATCTTTTAATATGTTTATTCTATCTCTTGTTCTTTCGTCCCATCTATAACCATGCAATCCTCCTTTTTCTTCTTTATTCAGTCCTTTTAAAAAAAACTGCCATATAAAATATTCGTAATCAACAGGAGGTCTTCCTTCCGCACGATATAATTTCCAATTTTGGGCATCTAAGCTTTCTCTGCGTAAAATAGTTACTTCGTTTTCGTTTGTTTCTTCCAGAATGGTTTTATCATATCCTTCTCCTAATATACAATGAGCGTCTAATGCCATTACATAATCATAACTTGCTTGTTCAACTGCTTCGTTTATGCCTTGTCTTTTAGTTAAATCGTGAGTTTGAAATGGTCTTTTGATATATCTAACTCTTGGGTCTTTAACAACTTCCTCTTCTGGAATATCATAACCATCTAATATAACAAGGCACTCGACGTTAGATTTCGCCTTATTTATAACTTCCAGTGTAGTTTGATATAAAAATTTCTCAGATTTACTTGGAATTATTATAGTTAGCCCTTTTTCCATAATTTTTTAATTTCATCTTCAAAAATTCTCGTTGGTTTCCAATTAAGAATTTTCTCGGCTTTTGTTATATTTGCACAAGAAGAAGTTACGTCAAGATTATTAAATGAAATTTCTTCTATTTGCAAATCAAACAAAGATTTCATTATTTCAAGTAATCTATTTAATGATATTTTTTCACTGCCCCCGATGTTGAAAACTTCATATTTTTCTTTCTGTTTATAATCTATGAGTTTTACTATACAATCGACAAAATCTTCAACATTGGTATAAGTCCTAACGGAATTTCCATTTCCATATTTATAAAATATACCACCATTTTTATAGATATTAAGAAGTTCTCCTATTGCCATATCAGGTCTTCCTTTTTCTCCATAAACACTAAATGGTCTGAAAACAATAACTTTGTTTTCTGATAATTTACATAAAGTCTCAACTGCTTTCTTTGTCATTGCATAAATAGATTTTGGATTTTCACAATACATTTCTTCACTAAGTAAAACATCTGACTGCTCGCCATATACAGATGAAGAGGAAGCTACTAAAACTTTACTAACCTTATGTTTTTTGCAACAATCTAAAACATTTTTAGTTCCTATGATATTGGTTGTGATATATTCATCAGGAATAATATCTGATTTTCTAACGCCTGGGCGAGCGGCTAAATGTATTACAATATCTGGTTTCGTGATTGAAAACACAGTATCAAGATATTCTTTATTTCTTATATCTTCAGCAAAATCATTTTTTATATCAAATCCATAAACATCATAACCTAAAAATTCTAATCTTTTTTGAATATGACCGCCCAAAAATCCTCGATTTCCTGTAATTAAAATTTTATTCGACATTTTCTTGTTTTAATCCTTGTGATTTTAAGAGTTCGTCATTATAATCATTTGTTGATTGTAAAATAGATAAATCAATTCCATTTTGTTTTGCAACAGAAAGAAGAGCTTTAGAATCCTTGCATAAACACTTTCCGCTATACCCTCTGTATCCTTTGTGGTGTATTGATAAATGAGTTCTTCCAATTCTTTTGTCAGCGGCTACGCCATCTGAAATAATATTATAATCTGCCCCCAATTTTTCAATAATATCATACATTTGATTTGCGAAAGCAACTTTAACCGCAAACCAACAATTTCCAAAATATTTAATAAATTCTGCTTCAAAACAAGGAATTATTCTTTCAAAAGGAGCAAGAGGAAGTTGTTGCAATACATCTTTTGCAACATTATAACTTTCTTTTGTTGCGCCAACTATCTGCCGGTCAGGAAATTGCATATCTTGATCGCATGTAACCTCTGTTAAAAATTCTGGATTAAATAAAATTTTATGTTGAGGATATTTATCTTGTATTTTTTGCGTAGTTCCTGGAATAACAGTAGATTTTATTATAACAATTTTGTTTCCTTCTAATTGACTAATAACCTCTTCAACGATAGATATATCACATTTATCGTCTATAAAATTAGTTGGAACACATATATAAATATAATCTCCTTTGTTTGCTTCCTCAATTGAACCTATGTTTTTTCCTTTATCATAGTAAAATATTTCATAGTTTTCTTTTTTCTGAAAATAACGAAGAAGACTTCCACCTACCATTCCAAGCCCGATTATACTTATTTTTATCATATTTATATTATATTTGATATTATTTTATATTTATTTTTATTCAAACGTTTCGCCAAGTTCTTGAAGAATTTGGCTTATAATCCAATTTTGATATAACCCAACCACTCGAACTTCGTCTTTCTTATTTGTTTCCTCTCTCAAAATACACTTATCTAATATATTTTTAAGATAAGTTTTTTGATTTTCTGACAATTCAATTTCGTTTTCTCCATTAATAATTTTTTGAGCAATGTTGTTTGCATAAAATCCATCTATTTTTGTTGATCCACTATAAAATCCAAGACAATGTAAAATTACATTACCAATAGTTTCATTTTCTACTTTTGTAATATCAAATTTTTCATTTTCTTTTATATTCTCATCTCTTTCTTCAATCGTAAGAGCACGAGGATATGGTTTTCCTGTTTTAAGATTTATTAGTTCTTTTTTTAGATTCATGTTTTTATAATTCGTTTATAAATTTTAATCTTTTAAGTTCTTCTATTATTTATTTTTTAGTTTTATGACGACTTTGTTTGTTGAATAACATTTTTTTTATTTAATTTTTTACTTAATTTACTTGTTCTCTTTTTCTTTGTAGAAGTATTCTTAATGAAATCTTTTTTATTTTCTTTTTTTTCTTTTTGTATACTTTCTTTTTTTTCATTGGTTTCATCCGAAATGGTATCGCTAGTTTTTTCTTCTTCATTTAATATTTGAATTTCAATTTTATTTTCTTTTTCAATTATTTCTTGAAAATCATCTATTACTTGCTCTTTTTCTACTACGACCTTTGTATTATTTTTAGCCCAATCGGGCAATTCTGAAAAATACTTAAATGTTCCATGCTCAATGTTGTTATCTTTTCCAAAATTCAACGGCGATGTTACCTTATATACTGTTTTCATAATTTTTTGTTTTTTATTTATTTTTAATAAATTCAATTTTTTATTTATAAACTCATTACATTTATTTTTAAAGTCTTCATAATTATTAGACATTTGTTTAATTGCTATCATAGCAATTCTATCAATTTTTTTCGGATATATAAGTTTAGACATTTCAATAAACCATATATCAATACAATCGGCATTGTTCCATCTATTTCTGTCCAAAAAATATTTACTATCAATTCTTCTTTGTCCAAATGTATTATCAATATGATAAACGCTGACATCTTCTACTAATAAAACATTACCACAATTAATAGAATGTTGATATAATAACGAATCTATTCCCCATTTTTCTTCAATTCTTTTAGGAAATATTAAACTTTTAATAACTTCTTTCCTAAAAATAAAACAACAGCCATATACAATAGGAGCATTCTTCTTTATTGTATGCCCGCCATAAAAATTTATAGGATGTTTATTTCTTTCACTATTTTGTATACCTTCTGCACGAGGAACTAAACAACTAACATATTCAGGATATTTAAATATTTCTAACATATTAGGCAAAAACTCATCTGAAAGAATTTCAATATCACTATCTAATTTTATATAATAATCATATTCTTTTTCTATTTTTTTTAAGTTAATACAAAAATTTTTATAAATACCTATATTTTTATTATTTATATATAATTTAAAATTATATTTATCACGAAGTGATTTTAATTTGTCTTGTGTATCAACATCTGAATAATCATCAAAAACACACAAATCAAATTCTTGACCACCTCGCTTATATAAACTATTAATAGATCTTTCTATATATTTAAATCTATTATATGTTAACATTATAACACATATTCTATTTTCCATCAATTTTTTTAATTATTTTTATTATTTTATCTGCGGAATTTCCAGAGCCAAAAGGATTCTTAGTTATTTTCACTTTCTTTTTCATAAACTGGCGAATTTTTTCTAAAATATAATTTTTTTCCATTTTTTCTATTAAAATTCCATATCCATTATCAATAATTTCTTGCCTTTCTGTTTTTTTACGCATTATCACTATTTTCTTTTTAAAAGACGGACTGTCCTCCGCAACGGCTCCGCTATCACTAATAATTATTTCACTTCCTTGCATCTCATATAAAAAATCAAAATAATCTAATGGTTCAGTATAATGTAATTTTAATTTATTTAATTCTTTTCTTAACTTAGGATTAGGATGTGCTGGAAAAATCAACACCACTTCTTTACTTAATTCTTTTAAAGCTTTCAATATTTCTTCTAAATCTTTACCAAATGTTTCTCTACGATGTAAAGTTACTAATATATATTTTGATATATCTTTTCTATTTTTAGGTAATGTTTTTTTTATTTCATTTAAAGAATCTATTTCTGTATTTCCTACTAAGTATATCTTACCATTTATTTTTTCTTTTTTTAAATTTTTTACATTGTTTTTTGTAGGACAAAAACAAATATCCGCCATTTGATCTATTAAAACTCTATTTATTTCTTCTGGATATGGATTTAATATATCCCCAGTTCTTAACCCTGCCTCTAAATGTACTAATTTTATATTATTTCTTTTTGCAACTATCGCCCCTGCTAATGCCGTTGTAGTGTCTCCTTGTACCCAAAGACGTTTAAATTTATGTTTTTTAACTATTTTATCAATCTTAAAAATAGCATTAGATAAAAACTCCCAAACATCTTGGTTTTCTTTCATTAATTTCAAATCAACATCTGGTTTAATTTTAAAAAAAGAAAACATCATATCTGCTAATTCTTTATGTTGCCCAGTATGAATAATAAAACAAGGTAATTTTTTAATAATCGGATACAATTTAATTATTTCCGGTCGAGTCCCTGTCAAAATTAAATCATCTATTTTATTTAACTTTTTCATTGTATGTTTGTGAATTTATTCCAAAATTTACTAAAATATTATCAATTTGTTCAGAGGGTATTTCTGTTTCTGTTTCGTGCCCTATAAAAATAGTTCTGTCGTCGTGATAAATAGTTATTCTATTTGTTCCGTGAACATTAACTATAATTTTATTTTCAGATAAAGGAATTGTTTTCATTGTATAAACAAGAGCATCATGACTTTTAAATTCTTTATATTTATCTTGTTTTTCCTCATCTATATAAATTTCCATTGGGTACATTATTGTAGAAAAAGTCTGGAAATTCTTTATATAAACTTTCCATTTCTTCTGGCCTATGGTTTCCGTCCCAATAATCATCGAACGAAATAATTAATTCTTTGCTCATATTTTAAATTTATAATTAAATTTTTGGTAAACATTAGAAATAAAAGCCCCTGGATCACAACCATGTTTTTCTCGGTAAATATTAACTCCTAATTTTCTAATTTCAAAATAATCTTGTTTTGAATTTTTATCAGTTGAAGAAACAGAAGCAAAATGTCTTGTTACTACATTGTTAGACCAACGCCAGTTGTGTCCTTTCATTAACAATCTATAAATAACATCGTTGTCTTGTGCCCCGCCAATTCCAAAATCTTCATCAAAATATCCAATTTCTTCTATCTTTTTTTTATCAAACATTAAAATACCACCTCCCCATTGATATTTAGATTTAATATATTCGCCAGCCATTCCAGGTGGTTTATCATAAACCCCGCCTTCTATTTCTGGTAGATTAGAAACATCAAATGACTCTTTTTCTG
The DNA here is from genome assembly GCA_964491675.1 of uncultured archaeon. Taxonomy (GTDB): domain Archaea; phylum Iainarchaeota; class Iainarchaeia; order Iainarchaeales; family JAAZKV01; genus JABIDZ01. The sequence goes on along the minus strand of CAZBHA010000012.1, from coordinate 6,560 downwards.
AAGGAGAAGATAATAAATAAGAAGGAGAAATAAAAGCACAATCATTCGTCCAATCTTTTAATAAAACTTCAAATAAATTTTCTGGAACTAAATAATCGGAATCTAATTTAACCACAAATTCGCCATTGCTATTAAACATTCCAGCATTCAACGAAATAGACACACCTAACGTAGAAGCGTTTTTAAGATATATGTCTGCTGTTTCATAAAAAAAGTCACTACCGATTGCTGAGTTATCGTCTACTATGATATATTCACCATTTACTTTATCAACTGCTTTTCTAACTGAAAGCATACACTTTTTAATAACTTCAAATGCTTCTTTACTTGGACACAAAACGGACGTAACAACAGATATTTTTTTCATTGATAAGTAGTGAAATCTATAATTGCTTTGCCAACTAAATTTCTATTATTTGAACAAGTTTGTAAAATTTGAACATTTGTGCTGAATTGTGATAATAAATTGAATAAATCAGTAGTCGTAAAAGACCAAATGTGTGCAGGATCTTCTATTTTCAATTCATTTGGAACCGAAACTATTAAAACACCATCTTTTTTTATAACTCTAACTGCCTCTTTTACTAAATCAATTGGTTTGTTTATGTGTTCAAGAGTTTCTAATATACAAACAACATCAAATTTTTTATCTTCAAAAGGTAATTTATGTGCGTCGGCAGATACCCAAGATTGCTCAGGGAAACGAACTTTTGCTAAATTAATAAGTTTTTCAGACAAATCAATTCCAGTAAATGATTTAATAGAAATGTTTTTATTCTTTAAAAAATTATAAAGATTTCCGTTTAGACAACCAATATCTAATATATCAGAATTTTTTGGTAAAATATCACAAACAGTATTAAATTTACAAATACTACCACCACGATTTATATCTGCTTGCATATAAGAATCTGTAGCAAACCCATCCCAATACTCGTTTGTATTTATATTATTATTTTTTATTTTTCTCATTTTATTTTTTAATAAATAATGCGTCATAACAACTGTCATGATATGGAGTATATGGTTTTTCTTTCGTTTCTGTTTTAAATCCAATGTTTTCTAAAAATTTATAGACATCAGAAGAATCACACCATTCGTTTGTTTGTGGATGTGTATGTAACTCAACGTTTATCCAGTCTGTTTTTTTAAGAACCTCAGTTGCTCCTTTTAGCATTTTTAATTCCGACCCTTCAATGTCTGCCCAAATACTAATTTTTTCAAATGGGCCATATTTTTCATCAATATAATCCGCTGTAACAGTTTCAACTTCAAAAAATTCATCAAGACCAGGGTATCCACCAGCAATATATCCACTTGTTGGATGTGCTACAAATTTTAGAGTTCCAATTTTATCAGAGATAGCAACATTTAAAAGAATACCTGGAAAAGAATCTTTTAAATTTTTATATCTAACTGGGTCTGGTTCTAATCCTATAATAGTATAACCATCCCATAAATCTTTACGAGCATATTCCGCCCCCACTATCCCGGGACCACAATCAAGAAACAATTTTTTCATATTTTTGTTATATTTAATTTTAACACTTTTGCGACCGAGACTCCCCAAAAAGGGGGTAGGACATAACTAAGAAAGTCCTATCTAAATTGACACGCAGAGCCACGATAATTGCTAAGACGATATTTGGGTCGTCTTGAATTTTTGCGAGGCTGTAATAGTCAAAAATTAGTAAATTATAATGGTTTCCATCCTTTAGAAATATAATATTTTATAAGTTCAATTCTTTCTGGATAATGAATAGGATTGTTTATCCAACTCGCTACACTATCCGAGCCAAATTCTTTTCCATGTATAGACCCCCATAAACTTTTATCAGAAGAAGGATGTGGTGGGCAATATGTCGGAATCTTGTTATATAACCAAGCATTAGCACTCAACTGAACATCTTCACCATTCCCATAGTTTTTAATATCATCATAAAACATATATTTGAGATTTTCTTTTCTCAAAAACCAAGAATGACCCCCAAACCAAGTTTTTACTTCCTCCTCATTATTATTAGCCCAACCAGCGGGACAGATTTGTCTTCCGTCTGGCAAAACATCTCGTGAATTACTTACACAAATACAATCGTGTTTTTTTATAGTTTCTAAACAATTGAAAAACCAGCGATTATTAGGAATAGTATCATCATCAAAGAAAGCCAAATAATCACAATCTTCAACCAGACCAATCGCAAACCTCAAGTGGTATTTCTTGTTTACTGAAGAAGTAATAATTTCACAATCTTTATATTCTGAGAAATCAAAATCTACCCCTCCTTCGTTGTGGACAATTATTATCTTGTCAGATTTAGTAGTTTGATTTCTAATCGCCTCAACTTGCTCGTGAAGATAATCCTTTCTTTTATAGGTTTGTAGAATCGTGGTTATTTTCATTTTCTAATATTTCATTTATCCTTCCCTTTAAAGGAAAGCTTCTATATATTTTAAAATCTTGATAAATATTTCTTAATACATCGTACTCATATTTAATTTTTTGATTTTCTGGATAAGGAAAAAGCATATATTCATTCAATATTTTTGTTTCCTTAACATTATTTATATTAAATTCTACAATAATTTCAATTTTTTTATTTTTTGGTGTTTCATTTATTTCTAATTTTTCTCGCAATGCTTCTAATAATCGAAATAAGCAACTATTATCAAAACATTGATTAAGTTCGTCTATTCTTAATTTTAAATCTTCTTCTTTTGTTTTTTCGGGAATATCAATAGAAGCACAAAATTCAGTATCGTCAATAATAAATGTGTATTTTATATAATTTTTCATATTTTTTATATTATAATATATCTTAACATATTTATTATTCTTCGTCCAATTCTTCTATCTTATATTTTTCCAACAACCCGCAAGTACAACGAAGTGGATGTAAAGATTTCCCATCACTTCCCATTTCGTCTTTAAAAGTGGTTATTTTCATATATTATTATATAATATTATATAATATTAGTCAAATTTTTAATCATCATCATCGTAGTCTTCAAGATACAACATATCTTTAAATCCACAAGAACATTTTTTAGGAAAACGAGTTTTTCCTTCGCTATCTAAATCTTCTTTGTATAAAGAAATCCATCCACGGCATTTGGGACAACGAACAAATGCAACTCTTATTTTTTTATTTATCATTTCAACTGCAACACCTCTACATTTTATGTAATTTTTTTCAGTTATTTTCATATTATTTCGTCCCATTTATATTTAGATTTTCCAGTTTCTAAAACATTTAGTATGTTCTTAACAATAGGCATCGAATCAAAATATTTCAAAATAAATTTTTTACCATTTTTTGCTATTTCTTCTCTTTCATCTGGACATTCCAAATAATATTCAATACCATAAATCATTTCTTCGATGTTCTCAAACCAATCTAAATTCTTAAATCTTTTAAAACATTCTTCTATTCCTTCTATATATTGAGGAAAATAAAATGTTCCACAAGCCATATAATTTCCCAATCTATCAGACGAATATTTTCGTCTATTGAAGCTATTTGCCCCAATGCCTATTTTAGTTCCACATATAGCATATAAGTATTCAGGATAACCAAGCCAATTTTCTCCATCCACTCCATAAGTTTTAACTTTCATATCATTTCTTTTAGCCAAATCTTTAATTTTATCTATTATTAAATTTCTCATTTCATTATCACCAAATCCTCGCCTACCTGTCCATAAAACATCAGATTCAAATTCTACTGGATAATCGTAATGTTTATAAAAATCAGAATCAGTAAATGTAATCATAGTCATTGCTTTTGAATTTTTTGGCATAACTTTTTTATGCTTTTTCAAATAATCCCCTGCATGAGTTGCAATAAATAAATCAATATATTTCAAATGACTCAAATCAAAATCAGTTGGTTCGTTTCTAATATCGGCCGCCCACTTAACAAAAATAGCATTGGGATATTTAGACCTCAAAAGCCCGACTGTTTCGGGCGTTATTCGTTCGCATTTTCCAAAAAATAAAAGGTCTGGTTTTATCGTATTAGCAAAATCAATAAGCTCCTTATTAGGATTTTGTGAAGAACGATAATCAAATCTATACACCTTATGTCCATTTTTTTCAAATCCTTTTGCAAAAACTTGACCTCCGCACATAGGACTAGCAGTGTAAATCAAAGATGGATTAAATACATCAATATGTAATGTTTTCATTTTAGCCTGCCTCAAAGGGCATTATTTAACTTATATTTTATATAACGTGTATATAAACTTTTGCGCCTGTTCCTGAAATAGTAGAATATATACCATTAATAAATTCCAAAGGTCTTTTAAAATTAAATGGTTTAGAATCATTCGCTAAAGATTTCAATTCAACAATATCAGTTCCTGATCCATCTGTACTATCATTTAAAATAACGCTTGAATTAGTAGTCCCACCAACTAATATAATAGATCCAACCAATACTCTACCAGTTAATATTCTTTCGGTTGTATTACTTGTGTAAGGTGTCATTTTTTTGTTTATTTATAAATTTTTTATAATTGTATTGTAAAAATTCTTGTTTTCCGATAAGAGGAGCTTCTCCGATGTGTTTCATTTCTATTGTAGGATCGCACCATATTTTAAACCCAGCTTCTTTAGCTTTCATACAAAAATTGAAATCAACTGAAAAATGTCTTCCTTCTTTATCATAAGGAGTTTCAAACCAAGGATTTTTCATCGATTCAATAACATTTCTTTTTATCAAAAGACCAGCGGCTCCTATAACATCTACTTCTTGATTTTCTTTCGGTAATATAGGATAATAATTATTATCTTCTTGATTTTTTTGATATACGCAAGGCTGATAATCAGGAACTCTTTTAAAAGCCATTGCTCCAATTATATCCACATCATGTTCAAGCAATCTAATCAAAATATCAGAATCAAACCACATATCATCGTCCAAAAAAAATAAATGTGTTTTTCCTTTATTTTCCAAAAATTTTTCACAAAAAGTATTTCTTGCTGTATCAATCATTACTCTTGGAATTGCCATTACTGAAGAATTTTCTGGTATTATTAAAGAAGCTAATGACAATGTAAAACGATAATCTGTAAACCCCATTGTCGGAATTGCAATTAAAATATTATTCATTTTTAGAAAACTTCAAGACTTTCCACTAGATTAAGTGCTTTGGGAAAGTTTAGCACTCAATCCAGACTTGAAGGATTATTATTTATTAACTAACGAAAGCTCCGTATGACTTTCTCCAATCGCTCCATGCAATTTCTCCTCTCCAATCAATTCCATAATAAAGCTCTTTTCTCATGAAAGCGGCTTCAGTGTTATCAATAAGAGAAGTAAATTCAGGTTCGCGCCTCACTTGCAAAATAAGAGGTTTAATAACGCCAGTCGTATCAAACAAAAACCAGTTATTGGTATCAGTAAGATAAGGAGTGATTAAAACATTCAACTTATTCTTTAAAGTATTTTTCGCCAACTTAGCAGTTGTCGTTCCTTCTTCTGGAAAATAATCAGAAGTGAAAAGCTCGGTAGCAGTCCATTCCAAATCAGGTGGAGCGACTAATAGATTAGGTCTAGTTCCTGCTGGTTTGCCTTTGTCATTTTTAAATTTAGACATAGCAGTAATCGCCGCCTGAACAGAAGAAACACCTAATGCAGTTGAACCAAGATTAGACTGAGTTCCAGAATCTCCTTCGCTATGATTAGAAGCAAAATTTGCTTTACTATCATAACAGGAAATAGTTTTACCAATATAATCACCGGAAGTTCCAGTAGTAAGATTTCCCTGAGAAATCAAACTAAATGCCAATTGATCGCGATAACGAACTGCTTCGGTGGCCAATTCCTTGACCCGTATTACTATCTGTCCATATTGGTCATCCTCTATCGCATCCCTATCTACCGATATAGAAGCTTCAAAACTTCTATTGGTAATTGAAAAGTTATGTTCTAACATTCCTTGAGGAATACGAGTATCTTTCCACTCTCCCATTTTAGGAGTCGAACCTAGCCAAGACCATGGTTCTACGCTTTTGGTTGATTTAACAACCATAGCCAATTTTTCGTGGTCTTTTGTTGCTGTTTCGTATGCTCCCATAAATTCAGTACGCATACCAGCTAACAAAAGATTCGGAATATCTCTTTTATTAAGCATATTATTAATTTTTAATGTTACTTATATTACGTAAATTTACTTTACATAATTATCAATTCTAACTTTCACAGTTGACGAATCCACTATAGCAGTACAAATTCCGCAAGCGATACTATTAGTTGACGTAGTTCCAACTGTTTGATCGTCGTGAATATACATAATAGCTCCTACGTCTGTTTGAACGGCGGTAGATTTAACAAATTGAAAAATACCAGTTTTATAAAGACGTACCTCAACGGCTCCATTTATTGCGCTTCCAGAGTTGTCCCCATTTTCAGCGGCAACTCCTAAAAACGCATAACCATAACCATCGTCGCCAGGATAAGCATATCCATCAGTTTTTTCAACTACCAAACCACCTTTATAGATAGTGGTAGACGCTGCCACTGGATAAATAGCGAAATCACTAGCTTGTCTTTTAGCTT
>CAZBHA010000011.1:10362-15479 GCA_964491675.1 uncultured archaeon | reverse complement strand
TTTAAACTAATTAAAAAAGATATTAATCAAATGAAAGCAATAAACAATAAAGTTTTACAAATAATAGAAAATCCTTATCATTTCAAACCACTAAAAAATCAAATGCATGGAATTTATCGAGTTCACATAATGAAATCTTTTGTTTTAACTTATGAAATTATTGAAAAAGAAAAAATAATTAAATTTCTTGATTATGCACATCACGACGATATTTATAATTAAAAAAACTTTTATTAAATTAAAAATCTAAAAACCAACTTATATAAAAAAGGTTTTTTGTTCAATTTTATTGGTGTTGAATGGTTAATATTACCTTACTTGGCTACGGCAAAATGGGACAAGAAATTGAAAAAATCGCACAAGAAAGAGGACATAAAATAGTGTCTATAATTGATAGTAATATTAATGAAAATCAAATAAACAAAATTAATGTATTTAAAGAAATTAATCAAGAATCTTTAAAAAACACCGAAGTTGTAATTGACTTCACTCACCCCTCTACTATTCTACATAATATAAATCTAGTTTTGGAAAATAAAAAAAATATAGTAATTGGAACTACAGGTTGGTATGATCACTTAGGAGAAGTTGAAGCCCTTGTTAAAAAAAGTGATACTGGAGCTATTTGGTCAGGAAATTTTTCAATTGGAGTAAATGCTTTTTTTAGAATAATAAAAGAAAGTGCGAAAGTTTTTAACAAAATAGAAAATTATGATGTAATGGGTTTAGAAATTCATCACAAAAACAAAGCTGATTCTCCAAGCGGAACAGCAAAAATGCTTTCAAAAATAATTATTGATAATACGGACAAGAAAAAAATGTAGTTTATGAAATGCTTGAAAGAAAAATTAATGAAGATGAATTTCACTTTGCTAGTATTAGAGGAGGAAGTGTTCCTGGAACTCATAAAATAATTTTTGATTCCAACGAAGATACAATTTCACTAGAACACACTGCTAGAGGAAGAAGAGGATTTGCATACGGAGCAATACTTGCAGCAGAATTTATTCAAAACAAAAAAGGATTTTATAACATAGATGATTTGATGAAAAATATAATTGAAGAATAATTATTTTTGGGGTGGTTAAAAAAATGGATAAATTAGAAGGAGTTTTTACAGCAATAATAACTCCGTTTAAAAAAGACGGAAGTGTTGATTATGACACGCTAAAAAAACTAATTGATTTTAATATAGAAAATGGAGTGGATGGAATTGTTCCTTGTGGAACTACTGGAGAAAGTCCAACATTAAATCATGAAGAACATCACAAAGTTATAGAAGAAACAATAAAACATGTAAATAAAAGAGTAAAAGTAATTGCAGGAACTGGAAGTAATTCTACCGCAGAAGCAATTAGCTTAAGTAGAGAAGCCGAAAAAGCAGGAGCAGATGCTTTACTAATAGTAAATCCTTATTATAACAAACCAACTCAAAAAGGACTTTACCTGCATTTTAAAGCAGTAGCTGATGCTGTTGAAATTCCAATTGTAGTTTATAATATTAAAGGAAGAACTGGAGTAAATGTTAACACTGACACACTACTAGATTTAATTAGAGATTGTGAAAATATTGTTGCAGTAAAAGAAGCAAGTGGAGATTTAGTCCAAATAAAAGAAGTAATTGAAAAAACTCCTATAAATTTTAGTGTTCTATCGGGCGACGATGGAATTGCTCTTGAACTTGTTAGAATGGGAGGACAAGGAGTTATTAGTGTAGCAAGTAACTTAGTTCCAAAACAAATGAGTGAAATGATACACCACGCAATAAAAGGAGAAATTGATGATACTACAAAAACAAATTTTGAATTAAAAGAATTATTTGAAAAAGAATTCATCGAAACTAATCCAATTCCAATAAAATATATGCTTGCTAAAAAGGGAATGTGTGAAGAAGTTTATCGCTTGCCTATGTGTGAGATGAGTGACGAGCACAAAAAAGAAATAGATGATTTTTTAAGAAGAAAAAAATTAATTTAATTAATCATATTCTTTTAAATTTTTAATTATAATAATAGCAATCCAAAGTAATACAAAAGAAACACTTATTTTTTGCATCATAGGATTACGCAAAAAGAACATAAAACTAATTGAAGAAATTGCGCCTATTAATGCAATTAAATTTTCTAGTTTTATAAACTTTTTTTCACTAAATTGTTTTATTAAAAATAAAATAAAAAATATTGAAATAAAAATAAAAAATATTGCTGCAGAAATAAAATGTTCTACGTTTAGAGTAAGTGGAAAAAATCCAACTCCAAATAAACCAATTAGCGAAATTATTACAAGTGCAAAAAGAATTTTTGACAAATTATCTTTTTTATAAAAAATATAATAAAAAAAAGGAACCATTAGAACAGAAGAGATCATTAAACCAAAATTAAATATAAGTGCAGTTGAATCAACCCCAAGTTCGCTTAAATATTGTTCGCCAAAATCATAATTAGGATAAATTAATATAGAAACTAATATTGAACTAACTACTAGAATTATTCCAATTAATCCAATGTACAAAAACTTTTTTTCTTTTTTCATAAATAACTTAATTTAAATTACTTAAAATACTTTTCTTAAATAAAATTTCAAAATATTTTAAAACTAAAAGTAAAAATCACTTAAAAACCCCTAACTTATACATAATATATTTTGTCAAATATTTTTGAGTCCAAGGTTTAAAAGAGTATTAAATAAAAGAATTAATATGGATAAAAAAAGCGAAGTAAAAAATTTTGAAAATAAAAATAACAAAAAAATAAAAGAAAATCAAAATGAAGAAAAATTAGATTTAACTCAAATAAATAAAATATTTCAAAAACTAATGCACTTTCCTGCAAGTACTTTTAGTGATCTTTGGGAAAAAGATGTACCAAGCAACAAATTTACTTATTACTTAAAAAAAATGGAAAAAGAAGGACTAATTGAAAAAAAAGAAGAAAAGTATTATTTAACAATGAAAGGAAAAAAAGAAGCCGCTACTATTGATGGGGAAACAGGAAAAACAAAAAAAAGACCCTATGTTGCACTTCTACTTGTAATAAAAAAAGGCGAAAAATATATTTTATACAGAAGAATGAAAGAACCATATTATGGGAATTGTGGTTTTCCTGGAGCAAAACTTGAAATGGGAGAAAGCATTTTAGAAGGAGCACAAAGAGAGCTAGAAGAAGAAACTGGACTGACTTGTGAAGGCACTATAATTGGAGTACAAAATATAATGACATTAAATAATAATGATCTTTTTGCACACATGATTCAATATATTGTACTTTTTGAAAATCCTACTGGTGAATTAATTAAAGAAAGTAGAGAAGGAACTTATTCTTGGGAAACTAAAGAAAAAATATTATCACAAAAAAACTTATTTCCAGATGTGCCTTTAGTAATAAAGGATGTTGAAGAAAAAAAATTCAAAATAAAAGAAACAAGAATAATTCAAAAAGATGAAAAATTTGTTGATATAAAAGTTAGTGAAAAAACATTAAACATTTAATGCTTCTAAATTGCTAATTTTTTATTTGTTAATTAAAATTTACTTAATATACTAGAAATTTAACAAAAAATCAAAAATATTTTATACCTACGAAGAGTTTTTAATACCTTAAAACTTATTTTTAGTAGGTGAAAAAAATGGTTACTAGAGGAATAATTGAACTGCAAGATGTTTTTAAAATTTATAATTTAGGAGAAGTAGAAGTTAGAGCTCTTGATGGAGTAAATGTTACTATTTGCAAAGGAGATTATGTTTCTATAATGGGGCCAAGTGGAAGTGGAAAAACTACCCTTTTAGATGTTTTAAGTACAATGCTTAGACCAACTAAGGGAAAAATATTTATTGATGGAAAAGACACTACAAAAATGAGTGATTCTGAACTTGCTAGTTTTCGTGGAAAAAAAATAGGATTTATTTTTCAAACATTTAACTTACTTAACAAATTAAGTGCTCTTGACAATGTAATTGTTCCACTTTGGATTAATAATTACCCAAGAGAAAAAAGAGTAGAAAGAGCTAAAGAAGTTTTAGAAAGTGTTGGACTAGGTGATCGAATGAATAATAAGCCTGGACAAATGTCAGGAGGACAAAGACAAAGAGTTGCTATTGCAAGAGCTCTCGCACTTGATCCTAATATTATAGTTGCGGATGAACCAACTGGAAACTTAGATAGTAAAAGCGGAAAAATAGTAATGGAAATCTTAAATGATTTACACAAAACAAAAGGAAAAACTGTAATTTTAGTAACACACGATGAGAGCATTGGGAAAAAAGCAAAAAAACACATTATAATAAAAGATGGAAAAATTGTTTCAAACGGAAAAATGATTTGTACACAAATTTAAAAAAAAAATATTAAAATAAAAACAATTCCAGAAAAATTAATTTTAAAAAAAGAAGGAATAAAAAATGAACTACGATTTAATTACAGAGTCAATAAAAAATCTAAAAAGAGCAAGAGTAAGAACTTATTTAACTCTTTTAGGAGTAGTTATTGGAATTGCTGCAATTGTTTCTCTTGTTTCAATTGGTTCTGGATTAAGTGTTTCTGTTGAAAGTCAACTTGATCAATTAGGAGCTGAAACTATACTTGTAATTCCTGGAGGAATACAAAATATTAGAACTAAACTTACTCAAGATGATGTTGACGATATAAAAAGAATTAGTGGAGTATTTTCAGTTGTTCCAATTTACACTGATAATGCAGTGATTGAATTTAATGGAGAAAAAGTAAATCTTTCAATTAATGCGACAGACCCTAAAGATTCAGAAATATTTGACGGAACAGGATTTTTTGATGTTAGCGAAGGAAGAGATTTTGGAAGAAACGAATCCACTGCAGTTTTAATTGGAAATAATGTTGGAAAAAATCTTTTTGATAGAGATATTGGTTTAAGAAAACAAATTAAAATAAACGGAGAAAATTTTAAAGTAATAGGAATACTTAAAGCTCAAGCCCAAAGTTTTGGAGGAGGGCCCGATACTGGAAATACAATTTATATGTCTCTGGATGGATTTAGAAGAGTTTCAAGTAGCACTAACCCCGGAATTATTTTTGTAAAAGCAGATAGTAAAAATAATGTTAGCGAAGTAGTAGATGAAATAAAAGAACATTTTAAGAAAAAATATG
>CAZBHA010000011.1:6692-10350 GCA_964491675.1 uncultured archaeon | reverse complement strand
AGTACTGAACAAATTTTGGATACAATTAATTCTCTATTAGGAGTATTAACTGTTTTTGTAATGGGACTTGCAGGAATTAGTTTAGTAGTTGGCGGAATAGGAATAATGAATGCTATGATTACTAGTGTACTTGAAAGAACAAAAGAAATTGGTTTAATGAAAGCACTTGGAGCAACAAATAATAAAATACTAATAATGTTTTTACTTGAAGCAGCTTTTATTGGACTAGTTGGCGGAATTATTGGAATACTTGTTGGTTTTGGACTTGCTGAAATTATAGCAATAATTGGGACAGAGAGTGGCTTTGCATTAACTGCAGTAAAAAGTATTGATATTATAATTGGAGCAATGTTTTTTTCAATGGTTGTTGGAATAGGTTCTGGACTTTACCCAGCAATTAGAGCATCAAAACTTGATCCAGTAGATGCATTAAGGTATGAGTAGTGAAAAAGATGGTTGAAGTAGTAATACAAGCATTAAAAAATTTAAAAAAAGAAGGAGTGCGAACCTTTCTTACTTTAATAGGAATTGTTATTGGAGTAATGGCAATTGTTTCTCTTCTTTCAATTGGAACTGGAATTAATATTACTTTTGAAAACCAATTTGAATCAATTGGAACAAACACTGTTTTTGCTGCACCCGGAGATGCATTTAATATGCAAAGCTCATCAAGCGTTAAAATTACTTCAAAAGATTTAGATGCAATAAGACAAATAAGAAATGTAACTGAAGTTATTGGAGAATATGGAACACCAGTATCTCTTGATTTTGAAAATCAGAAAAAAAATTTACTTTTATTTTCTATTGATGATGAAGGATTTGATTTTTATAAAGAAAGTGATTTTGTAGAACTTGTTAGTGGAAGATGGGTTGAGAAAAGAGAAAAAAGTTCAATAATGATACCAAAAAGTATGGCGGATGACACTTTTGGAAAAGAAATAGGTTTAAGAAAAAACTTAAAAATAAATGGAGAAACTTATCAAGTAGTTGGAGTTTTTGAATTTTCAACAGCATTTGCATCAATGGGTGGAATTTCATCAATAGTACTAACAACATTAGATGGTTTTAAAAGAATTAATCCTGAACCTGACATTATAGAAATGTTAATAAAAACTAGAAGTACTGATGATGTTGATCAAGTAAAGGATGATGTTACAGAATATTTTGAAAAAAAATATGGAAAGAAAAGTATTACTGTTCTTACAAGCGAACAAACAATAGAACAACTTGGTGGAATTTTAGGAGTTTTAACTTTAGTAGTTAGTGGAATTGCAGGAATTAGTTTAATTATTGGCGGAATAGGAATAATGAACGCTATGTTTACTAGTGTTGTAGAGCGAACTCAAGAAATTGGACTACTCAAAGCCCTCGGAGCAACTGAAAATACAATTTTATCAATATTTTTACTTGAAGCAGCATTTATTGGACTCATTGGAGGAATAATTGGACTACTTTTAGGTTTTGGGCTAGCTAGTTTAATTGCAATAGTAAGTACGCAATCTGGCTTAGATTTAGTTGCATACACTGGAATAGAAATAATTATTGGTGCACTAACTTTTTCTATACTAGCAGGAATGATTTCTGGAGCCTACCCTGCTTACAAAGCTTCAAAACTTGATCCGGTTGAAGCAATTAGAAATGAATAATTTAATTTAAAAAATAAAAATTATTTAATTAAATTTTAATTAATTATTAGAAAATATAAAAGTCTAATTAATTATTATTAAATAATAAATTTAAAAAAAAAGTTATTTGTTTACTAAATTTATTTTTTTAATAATTATTTCACCGGTAAATTCATTTTCTATTAATTTATCAAATTCAACCAAAATCTTTTTACTAAAAAAAGGAGCATTTACTACAAGAGTTTCATACTCCCCGCCCTCACCAGCAACATTTATTTTAAACTTTTTTTCCAAAACTTCTAATTCTTCAATTGCTTTATTATCAATAATCCTTCCAAGCCAACTAGTATCAAGCCCATAACAAGCAATTTTAGTTATTATTACTTCAAAACCACTATTTACTACTTGTTTTAAGTAAGTTGTTTGGTTTAAGTGCCACAGGGGAGAAAAAGAAGTTATTGCTAGTTTTTCAGTTATTTTTTCTATTCTTTCTCGCTGATAATTTGAATAAAGAGCACCACTTACTACCCCCTCAATTTTATATTTTTTAATTGCAAGTTTTACTGCTTTTTCTAAATCAATTAATTCTTTTTCTTTTTCTCCTTTTGTTTTAACTACAATTAAGGGAATACTAGTAATTTTAGAAATATTTTTTGCTAATTTTATAGTTGGTGTGTGAAACATAAAAGAATCCTTATTAGTTGAATCAATTGTAATAAAACAAGATATTTCATGTCCCTTTTTTTGCATTAAATGTGTAGCAAATAAAGAATCTTTTCCTGTTGAAAGAAGAGCAGCTAATTTAATATTTTTAGGATTTGCTAAATTAGTTTTTCTCAAACTATTTAAGTAATCCGATTTTGATTTGAAATTATTTTTCTTCGCAATTACTTCAATAGCTTTATCAAAATTACTTCCATATTGTGCAGCTTTCTTTTTACGGATAGTTAATACTTCAAGAGCATTTAATTTTCTTAAAAAATCTCTTAAAAATATTTTATTTTCTTTTTCACTTATTTTTCTTTTTGAATCTAATTTAAGTGCAAACTCCACTACATTTTTATCTAAAAAAGGCAAGCGCAACTCTGTTTTATTATTCATACAAACTATGTTTTGGTAATACAAATCATTTTCATACATTTTTATTAAATAAGAAAAACAATCTTTGTTTATATCATTTGAATTTTTAAACCGAGAATAACCTGCAAATAATTCATCTGCCCCTAGTCCAGAAAAAACTACTTTTTCTTTAATATTTTTTGTTGCAAAATATAATACACTTGCAACACCCACTCTTATTGGATCGCTTGATTCAATTAACTCAATTATTTTTGGTAACTCTTTTTCCAGTTGTTTAATTGTAACATAATTTATTGTTAGTTTAGATCCCAAATCTTTTGCAGCTAATTTTGCAAATTCTAAATCTGCCGGGTTTTTTAGATCTTTAATACAAGTAAAATAAGTTTTAAATTTTTTATTATTATTTTTAATTAATTTTGCAATTAAATATGAATCTACCCCTCCTGAAAGAAGTAGGGCAAATTCTTTTTCTGAAATTCTTTTTTTTACAGACCCCTCTAGCGCAAGTTCTAATTCTTTTTCAATATTTTTTTTATTTATTTTTACAGAATTAAAATTAATACTTTTAAAATAAATTTTTAATTTATTTTCATTATCTATTTTTAAAAATAATATTTTTCTTGGACTTAGATGTTGAGTTTCAAAATCAAATGCTTTTTTTTCACTAGCAAAAGCAAATTTATTTTCTTTTTTATTAAAATAATAAACTATTGGAATTTCTCCAATAATATCACACGCAAGAATTAAACAATTTTCTTTTTTTGAATAATATGCTAGAGCAAAAACTCCATCAAGCTCGGCAAGTATTTGTTCTATTTTTTTTATTCCAAATTTGTCAATCAAATTTAATACTAATTCTGAATCATTTTTTACAATAAAACCATATTTTTTACTTAATTCTTTATAATTATAAATTTCCCCATTTATTACTAAAACTCCTTTTTCACTTTTTA
>CAZBHA010000011.1:1385-6682 GCA_964491675.1 uncultured archaeon | reverse complement strand
AATCAACTACTGCGTGTAAATTGTGTCCCAGTACAATGTTTTGATTTACTTCTAAAATATTAGTTGAATCAATTCCCCTGTTTTTCATTACTTTTAGTCCATTTTTGACTAATTCAAGAGAATCGCTAAAATTAATTGCTCCAATTATCCCACACATAAATTAAATTAATAAAAAAAGTATTTTTAAACCAGAAGCAATTAAAAAATATTAAATAAGGGTTTATTCTAATTTTAACACCAAATTAACCATTTTTTCAGTTGCTTTTATTCCTGCTTCGGTTTGATCAGTACTTACACCAATTGTTTCAAGAGTTCTATTTGCTTTTTTCCAAATTATTTTTGTTTCTACTAGCGCATCAGTTCTTCCACCAATTGGAATTCTTACTTCATAATCTTCTAATTTTGGAAAAGATAATTTATTTTTTTTAAATAATTTTTTTAATGCACCAATAAAAGCATCAAACCCTCCACTTCCAAAAGAAGAGAAAGAATATTTTTTTGATTTAAATATTACACTTATTTTTGCAAAAGGCTTTTTATTTTTTCCAACTTTTATATTATAATCAATTATTTCAAATTCTTTAGTGTTCAAATTATGTTCTACTTCGTCAACTATAAACAATAAATCTTCTTTTGTAACATATTCTTTTTTGTCCCCTAAAGAAATCACTTTTTTTAAAACTTGATTTAATTGTTCATTTTCTAAAACTATTCCATAATTTCTTAGTGTTAAAACAATTGAAGATTTTCCTGAAAGTTTTCCTAAAGCGTAGCGTGTAGTTCTTCCAAATCTTTTTGGAGAAAGTTTTGAAATATATAAATTTCCTTTTTTATCTCCATCCGCATGAATTCCAGCAGTTTGCGTAAATACATTTGCTCCAACTATTGGTTTATTTTTTGAAATTCTATTTCTTGAAAAAAGTTCAACTAACCTAGATATTGATTGTAACTTTTCTTCATCTACTCTTGTTTTATACTCAGTAAAATCATTTATTGTAGCAACTACTTCTTCTAAAGCAGCATTTCCTGTTCTCTCACCCAAACCATTTACTGTGCAGTGAACTCCTTTTGCACCAGCATTAACTGCAGCTAAACAATTTGCGCAAGCTAATCCATAATCATTATGTGCGTGGAAATCAAAATGTGCTTTATGAAATTTTTTTGTAACTTTAGAAACATATTCTTCAACTTCTTTTGTTGAAAATACTCCCAAAGTGTCAGCAAGCATTATTCTTTTTGTTTTATTTTCTATTAAAACACCAATTAGGTTTTCTACATAATTAATATCTTCTTTTACTCCGTTTGAAAAATCTTCTAAATATGCATTTACTATAAACCCTAAACTATGTGCATACTCAATAGTTTTTTAATATCCAAAAAATGTTCTTCTGGATTTTTTTTTAATTGCAAAGTGCAGTGTCGCTTGCTCCCCTTACAAAGCAAGTTTATTACTTTTCCACCAGCTTCATTAATCCAGTCCACACTTTTATTATTATCAACAAAACCAAGAACTTCAACTTTATCAAGTAAATTTTCTTTTTTTGCCCAAGCAAATATTTGTGCACAAGTTTCTTTTTCTCCCTCTGAAACCTTGGCCGAAGTTAATTCAATTCTATCTACTAATACATCTTTTAATAATTTTTTTGCAATTGCAAATTTTTCTTCTTTAGAAAAACTAACTCCTTCGGTTTGTTCTCCATCTCTTAGAGTAGTGTCCATTACTTCGATAAAATTAGAATTAGTATAGAATGGCTGAATCACTATTTTTATTCATAATGATATTAGGTCGCTTATAAAATAAAAAGGTATTGTTAGCAAATCTTTGAAAAATAAATTAGATTTTTAGTTGTTTTGGTGCAACAGATAAATAGGTGATTTGAAAAAATGGTTAAAATTGGAGAAAAATACAAATGCAGTATTTGTGGTAACATTGTGGAAGTAAAAGAAGCAAGTTTTGGAACACTTGTTTGTTGTAATAAAAATATGGATTTGATTTAGTAATAAATTAAATAATAAAGTTAGTTTTATATAATTAAACTAATTATTAATAATTAAATGGACAAATCAATTAAAGCAGGATTAAGCTTTGGTTTAACTTCAGCAATTATTACTACCCTTGGCTTAATGATTGGACTTAATTCAGCAACTAACTCAATAATGGTTGTTATTGGTGGAATTATTACTATTGCTTTTGCTGACGGATTAAGTGATGCACTTGGGATGCATATTGCAACTGAATCAAATAAAAAAGAGCATGATAATTTACTAAAAATAACAATTGTTACTTTTTTAACAAAACTAATTTTTGGACTAAGTTTTATTATCCCAATTTTGATTTTTGAACTGCAAACTGCAATTTGGATAAACGTTTTTTATGGATTAATTTTATTATCAATTTTAAGTTATAAAATTGCAAAAAGCAATAAAGAAAATCCGCTTTATACAATACTTGAACATTTATTTATTGCAATAATTGTTTTGGTTGTTGCAAATCAAATAGGATTAATTGTTTCAACTATTTTTATTTAAAAAAATAATTATTTTCTTTTTCTTGGCTTTTCACTTCTAAACGTTCTTGATCTATCAGAGTCAAAAACAATTAATTCACCAGTTTTTCTATCCTTAAAAGTATTGTGCGGACCAATATCATAAGAATCTCTTTTTCCAGTTCTTTTCAAAACTGCCCTACGCATAGTTGCGCGCAATTTTCTAACTGCCTTTCTTGGTTTGGAATACCTTTTTGGACTATTAGATAATTGAATAACTTGTTTTTTTCCATAAAAATCTGAAACTATATAACTAATTGTTTTTCCATTAACCCTTCTTTCATAAACCAAATGTGGTTTTATTGTTTTAAATTTTTCTCCAGCAATTTTTCCCCCGTGCGTTTTTAAGTGTCTTTCTACTGCAGCAAGTCCTGTAACATGATCTCTTGCAGCGCATGCTTCACTTGTAACTTTTCCAAAAAATACTCTATCAGGCGCAGTTATTTTTAAGTGAAGTGCTCCACTTCGTCCTTTGTATTTTCCAGTTCCTCCTTTTTGGGTTGTTGCTTTTCCTGCTGGAACTTCTTTTCCTAATTTTAATTCTTCTACACCACATTGAATTGCATTATGAATCATAATTGGACTAACTCTACTTTCCCTTAAATATTCTTTTAAAGCAGGAGTATAAAGTAAAACTCTATTTCTAGTTGCTCGCCCTTCTGTTAAACCAAGTAAATTTGCATCTCTTCTAAAAGGAGTTAATTTTTTTTTAGCAGGTTTTTTTACAGCAGGTTTTTTAACAGAAGCTTTTTTCACAGTAGGTCTTTTCATAATAAATTAATAATTTAAAGAGTATTTATTGATTATTGTTTTTTAAATTTAAAATTATTATTCTAAATTTTTTAAAAAAATTGGTTTTTTAAATTAATTGGTTACCTACTGTTTATGGAAAACAAAGTACTTTTTTTAGAAAATATTTATTTAAGTGAAGAATTAGCCGCTATTTTAAAATCAGCTAAATCAGTTGAAGTTGTTTTTGATTTAAAAAAATTAGAAGATTTATCAGCTCCACTTAAAAATCAATTTTTTGATGTTTCATACAAATTACCAAATGACAAAATAGTAAAAGAAGCTTTTGTTACTAATGTAACAAATGGAATTGCTGCTAATTATTATGAAGATTATATGCGAAGAAGAGATCCAGACACTATGTTGATTTGGTAATTGATTATTATAAGCATTTATTTCCTGATTTTGGTTTGCATCATTTTGCAGTGTACAAGTTATTGTGGAGAGTTGAACCAATTCCTGTAGAAACAATTATTTCAGAAACAACTTTTAGTAAAACAACTATTTATGGAATTTTAAGAGACTTGGCTTTGTGTGGTTTGATTAACAAAACTAATTTTAGTCCAATTGGCTATTATGCTGTTGATCCTTTGAAAACTTATAACTCTAATTTGAAAAAAGTTTTGAACAAACTAAAAAAAGGAGCAGAACGACTAGAAGCACTAATACAAAACTCAACAAGCCTATCAGGAGAACTATACTTAGTAAAACGAGATGGCGGACAACAAAAACTACTGATAAAACAAACAAGAGAAACACTAAACAAAACAGAACAATTGTTACAAATTAAGAAAGTTGTTGAAGAACAACTAAAAGAAATAGACAAACAAAAAATTAGACCAACAGTTATTTATAAATAAATTTAATTAATTTGTTTTTTAATGGTTAATCAATTGAAAATTAAGACTGATTAAGCTATTTATTGATTAGTATTTATTACAAATTTCAAATTCTTTGGATTATCTCCATAACTAAATCTGTAAAGGATAAATCCATTTTTCATAGATGTTGGGACAGAAAAAATAATGTCTCCGAATGTTTTTTGATTGTTTAGTGGATCATATAATGAAGTTAATTCATCTCGTTGCAAACAATTGTTCAAAACATTTATTGGACATTGTTGTTCATATGTAATACCATCGCTTCCTAAAAGATTTAAACTGTTAGTGTAAAATGAACTACAATTATCTGATTTACATTGTATTGTAATTAAAAACTTTAAAAGACGTTTGCCATCTTGTGCACTTAACCATGCTGTTTCTCCAGATTTATTTATATAAGATATTTTTGTTGAACTGTTCTGAATTAAAATCACATTAAAATCTAATCCATGAGCATTGTAGTAAGAATCTGTTATTTCAATAGTTTCAGGTACGCTAGGCTCAGTTGTTGTTAGTTGGTAATAATCTAGCTTATCAGCAATTCCATTAAAATTAATACTCCAATTTCCGTCAGCAGTTATTTCTAACAAGTATTTTCCATTGTTCTTAATTTTAATTGCTTTTTGTCCGGTGTAAACTCCAGTTTCATTTGATAAATACTCAATAACATTTCCTTCCTCATCGAGAAGATGTATAATAAAATTTGATTTTCCAAGGTGGTTTAAAACAAATTTGTTTAGTCCTGCTTCAAGAAAAACCTCATCAGTAACAACATCTCCATTTCCAACTAAAGTTATTGAACTTGTTTTTGTAATTTCTTCATTAGGAACTATATTTTCTGTATTGGGGCTTAATAAATTTGAATCTTGATCGACTGCATTATTGGTTTTTTCTAAAGACTTAGTGCATCCAAAAAGCAAAAATAAAAAGCTCAAAATAATAAAAATTGTAAAAATTTTTGTTTCTAATTTTATCATAGATAATTAGAATAAGAAAAAATTTATAAATTCATGGTTGTGTGAACAATTATAAATCATTCACACAAAATTCACGCTATATTCAACATAGTAAATTTATATTG
>CAZBHA010000011.1:0-1375 GCA_964491675.1 uncultured archaeon | reverse complement strand
CACAAGTTGGGCATACTATAAATTCTGGTTGTTGGTTTTCTGTTTTTTTTATGCCGTATACTTTTTCTTTTAGTGTGTCTTGTATTTGTTGTTGAGATAAATGAATATAGGTTCTAACTATTTTTGATCCAATTTCCCATCCGAATACTGCACACATTGTTGATTCGTTTACTCCTTGCGCAGCGATATAACTTGCTCTTGAGTGTCTTAGTAAGTGAGGGTATACTTTTTTTTTGATTCCTGCTTTTTCTGCTGCGGTTTGTAGAATTTTGTAAGCGGAAGCGTGTGTTAGTGGTTTGGCTTTGTTTCTTACTCCTTCTAGTACAAATACAAAGTTATGTTCAGCTTTTTTTGGCCGGACTTCTAAATAATTTTTTAGGTCTCTTACTGATTCTAGTAGCATTACTCTTCTTGCCCCTGTTTTTCCAAATAAGTTTGCGTAGGCTTCTGCTTTGTTGAATTGTAGGTCTTGTGTTTGTAGATTGGCTATTTCTCCAATTCTTGCCCCTGTCTCCCATAGTAGGTGAAGTAGTGCTCGGTCTCTTGCAGTGATTGTTGATTCATATAATTTTTTAGCTTCTTCTGGTGTTAGTAAGTCACTTGGTAGTTTAAGATTTTTTTTCCTTAATGTAGTTTTGATCCACTTAGTTTTTTCGGAGTATTCTCCGTTGTTGACCCATTTGTCTAGTTGTTTTAATTTTCCTAAATAATCATGTTTAGTGTGTTCGGTGTATTCTCTGTTTCTTATTTCAGTTACTAATTGTTTAATGTCTTCTACTGTTGTTTTATCATAATCTTTGTTTAGTATTTCTAATAGTGTGCTTACTTGATCTAGTAGTGCTAGTAGTCTTGGTTTGGTTAATCCTTCATTAGCTTTGTCTCTGTAAAATCCTTCTAATAGCTCGATGTTTCTTTTGGTTAGTTTTTTTTCTTCTATTCTTCTACCATTTTTATAACAACGTAATGCAGGAGTGTATTTTTTTGGGTCGATACGTTGTAACATATAGTTTAATCTTTTTTCATAATTATGAAAATTCAGATTTTCTAACTCTTTGCTCATAAATCATCTACCAATCCTAACAGAAACTTTTTTCTGTTGTTTTTAAAGTAGACTGAGCCCTTTGAGAGTTTTTTAACTACTAGTGCAACGCGGAAGGAGGGATTTGAACCCCCGCTCCCGTTAAGGAACCTGCTAACTGGTCTGTTGTTTTACAAAATTATTAAGCGCTATTAAGTTTCCAAGGGAAACGAAAATAGTGCAGTTTTCTCTTTGTAGAACTTTTCTTTCTCTTTTTTTAAAAGAGAAAGCACAGAGCTCAAGGCAGGCGCATTTGACCACTCTGCCACTTCCGCAGAAAAATTAAGTATGCGAGTA
>CAZBHA010000010.1:17883-19435 GCA_964491675.1 uncultured archaeon | reverse complement strand
TCATCAACTATCATTTTGTCCATCCCTCTTGGACCTAACGTACTTTTTACTGCACTAGCTACAGCTCGCGCTATTAGAATATTAACTCTTTGAGCATCTCTTCCTCTTGTTCTTTTTGAACCTTCTGCCATAAAAGCATTTTCTTGTTGTTGTTCAGCCATTTAAATCACTCCTCACCTTATTAAAATAAGCAAAATATAAGTATTCTCTCTAAAAAAAAGAATATAAATCTTATTGTACGTAGATAAAAGCAAGTAATTTTGCAATACTAAACTAATTTAATCAAAATGGATTTAATTACATTATGAAATTTAAAAAAATAAAACTCATTGCAAAGGGTTGGAGTTCTTATATTTGGAAAATAAAAATGAAAAATGGAAGTATTTGTACATTAAAAGAAGTTAGAGAAAAATCAAACAGAAAAAATTTGGCACAGCGTGAAGGACAATATTTAACACTAGCAAATTCTGTTGGTGTTGGATCAAAAATAGTTGAAATAAACTATAAAAAAAATTATGTTATCTATAAATTTATCAACGGAACTACTTTTTTAAATTGGGTTTTTTCTAGCGAATTTGAAAATGCTAAAAGAAAAGAAATTTATTATTTTATTAAAGAACTTTTTAGACAAGTAATATTACTTGACAGTATTGGATTAAGACACACTCAACTTCAAGTTGGAAAAAATATTTTAGTTACAAAAAAGATTTCAAAAAGTGGAAAAAAAGAATTTGTTCCAACAATTATTGATTTTGAAAAATCTAGTATGGATTTTGATAAAAGAAAAGAAAAAAATTTCGGACAAATTGCTTCTTTTTTATTTTATAACCCAAACGGAGCTATAGCACAAAAAATTAGAGAAAAACTTAACTTAAAATTATAAAAAATAAAACCAAATAAATCTAAAATTATAAAAAATAAAATTAAAGCCACTAAGTTCCATTTGAAAAATGGAACATGAGTCAATAATGTTGTAGCCATTAGTCGCTACAGTTTGAACTTTCTTTCAATTTCCATTGTTAATAAGTCACAAGAAATTTTTACTGATTCCATTTGTTGAATTATTCTTTCTTTTTCAAGTTCAATTTCACTAATTGCAACATATGGTTCTATTGCTTCTTTAAACATACTTCTATCAATATAAGGGTATTTGTAAGAATCCATTTTCTTTGAAACATTCTCTACAACTCTTCCAAGCCAAACATTAAGTCCTTTTTTTACTGGACCCTTAATTGTTTTTCCTTCATCTAAATTTGCTCTTAATTTATTTGTGATTGTTGCTTTTGGAAAAGGAAGTTCTTCATCAAGTGACATTTGAAATGCTTTTGATTTTGCATTAACATCAACATAAGTAATTAATTCATCACATTCATTTTTTATTTTTGCAATTTTACTTAATAATTCCACTCTTTGTTTATCAATATCTTTTATATCTTCATAAGGAGCAAGTACTTCTTTAAGCATTTCATAATTAACAAAAGTATATGGTTGAGAATTCATTTTTTTTGAAATCTTTTCATCAAAAGATAAAATGCAGGCACCACGAGGACCA
>CAZBHA010000010.1:11251-17873 GCA_964491675.1 uncultured archaeon | reverse complement strand
TCAATTAAACTAGCAACCCATAAATTCATTTCATCTTTAACAGTACCTTTTATTTGTTTACCAGGTTTAATATTTTTTCTAATTAAATTTGTAATTGTAGCGCGTGGAAAAGGCAATTTTGCATCATCTTCACTTTCTAAAATAGACTCTTCATCATCAACAACCTCTTGGTTTTCTTTAAGTTGTGCCTCATTTATTTCATCTTTTTCCATTTTTATTCACCATTATAATACTAAGTAAAAGAATTCTGAGACATTGAGAATATAAAGGTATTGCAAAAAATAAAATTATCCTAAAATTGAAGCAAACATTAATACAACACTTGCTAAAACTAGTATTGCAATCATTACAATTTGTGCTAGGTCTAATTTACCAAAATTAAATGCAAAAAGTGCAATTGAAACCAACAATAATATTGCCCCTAGTCCTAGCATTGCATACGAAAAAACCATTGTTTTTTTTCTAAATTTATGAACTTTTAATTGTTCTAAATCAAGTTCCATTTGTGCAATTCTTTCATTTAAAGAATCAAGTGCAATTTTAACCATTGATACTGTTTTTTGTGAAGAAGAAATTGTTTTATTTATTCTATCTTCAAAGTTTTTTGATTCATCTAAAATCATTTTTTTTGCATCTCTTAATTCAATATTTGCAAGAGATTTAATATTTTGTCTTTCTTCATCTTCAATTTTTTCAAGGTCTGAATGAATAAGTGATTCGAAGTTTTTTTGATTACTTGCAAATTCTTCTTTCACCATAGAACTTATTTCTTTTCTAAGCAAAGTAAAAGTATCAGCTTCTGCAATTAATAATAATTTTTTAGATTGCTCTTCAGTAACTCCTAAATCTTGAAGAGTTTGAATTATTTTTTCACGAGATTGACCTTCCTGAACCATTTTTTGAATTATTTCAATAATTGAATCATCTGCTTTCATAAAAATCACTCACTAATACTTAAATCATAAATACTATTTTGTTCAAGTTTTCCAACTTTTAAATTAAAATTCATTCTAACATTTCCTGGTCTAATTGGGGTTAAAGTAGAATTTAAATTTTTGCATTGATTAATTGCCAAATCAATAGTTTGTGGAATAAAACTTTCTTCAAAATATGCACCATTAACTGTTGTTGACCACAATAAGTCTAGGAGTGCAGTATTAGAAATATTACAAATTTTTACAGAATAACTATATTTTTCACCAATTTTCATTTCTTTTGCTAAAGTAACATCAGCAGTAACTGGGCGAACTGTTGATTCATCAAGAGTAAAAGGCAATTTTATTACTCTATTAAATGGTGCAGAAATAAAAACATCATATTTTAGATCATCTGAAAAAGTAATATCCTTTATTTCAATATCAACACTTTCTCCAGGCGCTAAATCTTTCACTTTGTAAGCATTTTGACTATTAATTTGAAATAAACTTACTGTAATTCCTCGCACATAATTATTTGAAATATTATTTATTTTTGAATAAAAACTAAGTGTTTCCCCATCAATTTCAACCCTAGAACTTTCAACTTCCAATGATTGAGAAAATGAAAAAAAGTAAACTATTATAAAAAAAATAAAAGTAAATGCTACAATAAATGCAGGGTATAAAATTTTTCTAGAAACATAAATCATATACCTAATACAAATTTGGCATATTTAATTGTTACTTACTAATTAATTTTATTCTATTTTTTTTATTTGAACAAAATCATTAAAAAATTGAGATAATTTTGGACCTAATTTATCACTATTTATAATACAAATAAATTGGGCTGATTTTTTTTGAATTAATTTTGATACTGAATAAATAAATTTAAGAATTACTTTTTCATTATGATAAAATTCAAGAACATCAACTGAATCAAAAATTAAAATTGAACTCTTTTCATTTTCTAAAAGTTTAATAATTAATATTTGTAATTGAGTTAAATTTCTTAAAGAATCTACAAAAAATATTTTATCAAAATTTTCAACCGCAATTAAATTCTTTGACACCGTGTCAATTATATACACTTTATTTAAATCAATTTGTGAATTTTTTAAAAACAAAATCATTGATTTATAATTTGTAGAAGTTAAAACTAAAATAGGAACTTTTTTTTCTTCAATTGCCTTTTTTATTATTGCTCGCATTAAATCTCTATTGTTTGACGCATCACAATCTATTATAATATTAGTTGAAGAACTATTCAAAACTTTTTTATTAAATTCATAATAAAACCTACTTTCTTTTGATAATACTTCTTCTACATCTTCTAAACTAGATATTTTTGGTTTTTTTTGTTTTTTACTAAAAACATTATTTTTTTCAAATTTATTAGAAGATGTTCTAAATTTAAGTATTTCTTCAGTAGAAATATCTTTTTTTTTATCCCTAGACTTTTCAAGCATTTTTATTAAATCAGTGGTAGAGCTAGTCATTACTAAATTTTGTTCAAAGATATATTAAAACTAATCTAATGTTCAAATAAACAAAGAAATTATAAAAAAAACAAAGAGAAAGACAAATTATTAAAGAAGAAAGAACTAATATTGCATGTAATTTAGTAAAAAATGGGGATTATATGTCTGAAAATAATGAAGAAATTTTTATAAAAAATTTAAGAGAAAAATATACTCCAAATAAAAAAGAAACTAATAAACCCCTAGTTAATGAATCTAAAAAAAGACAAATTTTTAAAACAGAAAATGCTTTTCAAAAACTAAAAGATCTTGCTATGCCAAAAAAAGATAAAAAAAATCTTGAAGAAAAAAAAGACAACAACGAAATAAAAGACAAAAATGAAGAAAAAAGTTCTTCAAAAGAAATTGAAGAAGGAATAAAAAATATCAAAAAAGATGAAAAATTAATTAGTTATAAAGGTCAATCCGATGCTGAAGCTTTAGCAAAAGAACTGCGCTGGCCAGATGAAGACGAAACAGAAAATGAAAAAAAACTTATTAAAAGAGCTAAAAATGATCTTCTTAAATTAGATGAATTTGAATGGGAAAAAGAAAATAATATAGAAAAACCTCTCAAAACTGATTTTGAAAATAATAAAAACAATTTAGAACTTAGTTGGCTTAAAAATGAAGTTAATGGTAAAAACAAAAAACAAATCACTGAAAAAAAAGAAACTGAATTTTTTTGGAAAAATACTGGAAAAATTGAAGAACCTTTAGAAAAAGATTTTGAAGTAACTAGCGTAAAACACCCAAAATGGATAAACAAAAAAGATACTCCAAAAAATAAATTACAATTAGTAAAACAATTTGAATGGGAAGAAAACCAATCTATTGACCAACCTAAATTAGATGATTTTGAAAAAGAGGACTTTGATAAAACTGATTTTAAAAAAGATAAATTTGACGATTCATTTGTTCAAAAAGAAAATGAAGATTTACCCAATAATGATACTTGGAAAAAAAATACTTTAGAACAAATAGAAAATGAATTAATGCCCGAAAATATTGAAAAATTTGATTGGGAGAATCAATCAAAAATAGATGCACCAAGAGAAACTGATTTTACTCCATTTTTTGAAGTAACAAAAAAAGTTGAAATAATAAAACATCCTCGTTGGGTTCATAAAATAAATTTTTTAGAAGGAGAGGGACTTAAAACTCCAATTGATTTAATATTTGAAATTTTAGAACAATACAAACAAGTTGATATGGGAAAAGCTGCTGAAATTGCAGGAATTGATTATTACACACTTGAAAAAATAATTAAAACTTTTGAAGAATACGGAATTCTTGAAATAAAATATCCAACAAGTTTAAGCAGAAAACCAACAATTTTTTTATTAAACCCAATTCCTTCAAAAATAATTCAAACCCCTGCTGGAATTCACACTGAAAATTATTCTATTATTGTAGATAATGTTCCAGCAAAAATAAGTATTATAACAACTAAAGAAGAAGTTCGTCCAATTTATGGAATTTCACTTCCAGCTGTTGGAAAATATACTAAAAAATTTTTAAATTTTATAAAGAATGAAATTGCAGAAACTATTCCTATTGAATTAGAAGAAATGCTTGATCCCAAAAAATCAAAAAAATTAAAAATAAAATTTTTTGAAGAATCCCAAAAACACTTAAAAAATTATTTTAGAACAAGCAAACAAGAAATGCTTGATGTACTAAGTGGAATTGTACTTCATGATATGTATGGTTTAGGAGACATAGAAATTTTACTTGGAGATGATATGCTTGAAGAAATCGCAATAAATTCTTCAAAAACTCCAATCACAGTTTATCACAGAGTTTATGGTTGGTTGAAAACTAATTTCTATCCAGGAACTGAAGAAGAAATAAGTAATTATTCTTCACAAATTGGAAGAAAAATTGGAAGAGAAATTACTACACTAAAACCAATTTTGGATGCACACTTATTAAGTGGAGACAGAGTAAATGCAACACTTTCTCCAATTTCTTCAGAAGGAAACACTTTAACTATTAGAAGATTTGCTAGACAACCTTGGACACTTGTTGATTTTATTGGAAAATCTCACACTATGAACGCTGAAATGGGTGCATTTTTGTGGCTTGCAATGCAATACGAATTAAATGTAATAGTTGCAGGTGGAACTGCTTCAGGAAAAACTTCAACACTAAATACTTTACTTGCAATGGTTCCAGGGTACCACAGAATAATTTCAATTGAAGATGTTAGAGAAATAATACTTCCAAAATTTTTAGAATGGAATTGGGTTCCAATGGTTACAAGAGCTCCAAACCCAGAAGGCCTTGGAGAAGTAACAATGCTTGATTGTATGATAACTTCACTAAGAATGAGACCTGATAGAATAATTATTGGGGAAATTAGACAAAAAAAAGAAGCAGAAGTAATGATGGAAGCAATTGAAACAGGACACAGTATTTATTCAACAATTCACGCAAATTCTGCTTATCAAGTTTTAAGAAGACTTGCAGAACCCCCAATGAGTGTTCCACCAATGCAAATAGAACAAATTGATTTAGTAGTAACTCAATTCAGAGATAGAAAAACAAATAGAAGAAGAACTTATGAAATTGCAGAACTAGAACAAACAAGTACTGGAAAAGGACTTCAAGTAAACACAATTTACAAATGGGCACCTAGAACTGACACTTGGGAAAAATTAAACAAACCTACAAAAATAATGACTATTTTAAATTTACACACAGGACTTACTGAAAATGAAATTGAAAAAGAAATTTCTGAAAGAGAAAAAATATTAAAATGGCTTGTAAAAAAAGGAATAAACGGATTAAATGAAATTGGTTTTGTTATGAAAAAATATTATATTAATAAAGAAGATGTTTTAAGAATGGCAGAAAAAAATATTAGTAAAGAAGATGTAATTGAGATGATGTAATGGATAAAAACCCTGTATTAATGTTGTTCCCAATAAAAAAAGCAAGAAATATAAGTGCACAATATTTATTTATTGGAAACTCAATTTCAAAAATAATTTATACACTCCCTTATGATTTAAAAAATTCTGAAATTAATATTGATGCTGCAAGATATTCGCTAGCTTCATTAATTTCTGCAATAATTTATTTCTTTTTATTCACATTTATTGGATCACTTTTTGGATTTGTAATTACACGCGAATTTGGAACAGATACAATTTCAATCGCAGTAGTTATTGGAATACTTCTTTTTTTTATAATGTTATTTTTTCATTTAACTTATCCTCGAGTTAGATCAGTACAAATTGCAAAAGCAGTAGAACAGGATCTTTTATTTGCATTAAGAACACTTTTAATCCAAGTTAGTTCTGGAATTAGTTTATTTGATTCAATACGATTAATTTCAAGATCAAATTATGGACAAGTGTCTGAAGAGTTTAGTGATGTTATTAAGGATATTAATTCAGGAATGAGCGAAACTATGGCGCTTGAAAAGCTTGCATTTAAAACAAAATCAGACATACTTAAAAAAGTAATTTGGCAAATTTTAACAACACTAAAAAGTGGAGGATCAGTAGTAAATTCAATAAGTTCATCTGTTGAAGAATTAATCCACAAACAAATGGATACAATAAAAAGTTATTCAGCAGAACTTAATGTTTGGACTTTAGTTTACCTAATAGTTGCAGCAGCACTACCCTCATTAGGAGTAACATTTTTAGTTATCTCTTCAGCAGTAGGAAATTCAGGAGTTGGTCCTGAAGCAGTAATACTAATTGCATTTCTTGCAATCATAATTCAATTAGCATTAATTTTGCTAGTTAGAACACAAGTTCCAAAGGTGATAAATTGATTTTTAGAAAAATTGCAACATTATTTTCTATAATTGTTCCTGATATAATTATTCAAACAAAAATAGAAAAATGGCTAAGATTTTCTGGAACTAAAGAATATCCCAGAATTTGGCTTGGAACAAGAATTTTTCTAGCAACTCTAGTTGGATTAATATTTGCATTAATTCCATTTAGTATAATTCCAATAATAAATTTAATATTTGAAACTGAAATTTTTATTGCACCAAGTTTTTTACCAACCGCAACTTTAATTTCATTTATTATTGGAGTAATTTTTACTCTTCTAATTGCTTATTTACATATAGCTTATATTATTGATAATAGAAGAAAAATGGTAGAAACAATTTTGCCTGATTTTTTATATTTAGTTGGAAATAATTTGAAAAGCGGAATG
>CAZBHA010000010.1:0-11241 GCA_964491675.1 uncultured archaeon | reverse complement strand
GACCACTTAGTGAAGAAGTAGAACTTGCAACTAAAAAAAGTTTAGGTATTGGCTCTTTTGCAGATTCATTAAGTGAAATGTCAAATAGAATTGATTCAAAAATATTAAGTGACACTATAAAATTTTTTGTCCACGCAATGAAATCAGGTGGAAAATTAGCATTATTAATCGAAACAAGTGCAAACGACATAAAACAAACTAACCAATTAAAAAAAGAACTTATTACTGCAACAAAAATGTATGTTTTATTTATAATTTTTGTAGTTGTTTTAGCTTCACCAAGTTTACTTGCAGTAAGTGTTCAATTTTTACATATTTTAGAAAATATACAAGCACAATCTAGTTTTGCAACTGTTCCAAGCAACGTTTCTGCACAAATAGGATTTTCAAGTAGTAATGTTGGAATAACACCCCAATTTATGCAAAATATGAGTTACTTAATAATTATTTCAAATGCAATTCTTGCAAGTATTTTTATTGGAGTAATTAGTGGAGGAAAAATAAGACAAGGATTAAAATATGCCCCCATGTTAATAATTCTTGGAATAATAATATTTAATTTTGTATTAAGCATAGTTGGAAATTTAGTTGGTGCATAAATTTTACTTTAAAGAAAACATTTAAATATTAAAAAATTATTTATCTATTATGCAAATTAAAAACAAAGCACAAGGAACTATTGAATATTTAATTATTTTAGCAATAATAATTGTTATTGCATTAGTTTTAGTGAATTTATTATTTGAAATGATGAATAATACAAGTAATATTAATGAACCCCAAGCAAAATCTAATTGGTTGCGCGCAAGCCCTTGGGCAATTGTAGACTGGAAATTAGATTCAGACGGAAATGCATATATTGTATTAAAAAACAACACAAATGAAACGATGTTATTTAATTACATCCTTTTAGACGGAGTAACTGGGAGTGATATAAATAATACCACTGCAAGAGTTTCACCAGCAGCAACAATAACTCGTAGAATTCCAACAAAATATATTTATCCAGCAGGATCTAAATTTTCTATTAGTGCAAATGATATAGTTATTGATTTTAATTCTTCTAATTTCCCAAATAGAAAACAATATGGCGTTAGTGAACTTGTTGGGACAGTACAATAAATTTAATTTAAATAAATAAGTTTTATAAATAATAAAATAATTAATATTACTGTTATGAATTGTCAGTTTAAAAAAGCACAAAAAAATATAGAAGACTTTTACAAAAAATTTAACACAAACAATCGTGCACAGGGCACAATAGAATACTTAATAATAATTGCAATAGTAATTGTAATTTCTCTTGTTTTAATAAGTATAATCTTTGGACTCAGTAACATTAATAATA
The DNA here is from genome assembly GCA_964491675.1 of uncultured archaeon. Taxonomy (GTDB): domain Archaea; phylum Iainarchaeota; class Iainarchaeia; order Iainarchaeales; family JAAZKV01; genus JABIDZ01. Next base: position 9,893 of record CAZBHA010000010.1, on the reverse strand, counting down.
TCAGCGAAAATGATGCTAAATTAAAATGGAAAACTTCTACTGACTGGGCAATTACTGATTGGTATTCTAGCCCAACCCAACTCACAATTGTTTTGAAAAATAATAGTAATAGCAATTTAACATTAAATTTTGTTACAATAAATGATACTAATAATAATACACTTACTCAAAAAGATTTTATACAAGGTGAAGAAAAAACTTTAATATTTAATAAAAATTGTACAAAAGACTTTTTTTATAATTCAATTGAAATTAGTTATTCAAGTTCTTTAATTTTAAATAGAAAACAAATATCAGAAATTCCAATTCTTGGAAAATGTCCTAATTAATTTTAACAAAAGAATTAACATCTAATTTTTCAGAAGTATAATTAAATAAAACATTTGAATTAGCATTAAAAAAATTATTATCAAAAAAATTAGTTATTTTTAAATTATATTTTACCTTTGAATCAATATTAGAAGTTAAACTAAAATAATTTCCATCAAGTAATCCAATATTAATTAAGATATTATTATCTTCATAAACTAGTTTTATATAAGACACTGAATCTAAGTTCACATTTTTTGAAAAATTTAATATGTTTTGATCATCAAAATAATTTACACTTACTGGCGTATCCCCACTAGAAAAATTTGATTCTACGGTGTTTAAATCACTACCAATTACAAAAATATTTAAATCTAGTAAATTAAATTCTTTTTTTAAATAAACTTTTGAATTATTGTAATCAAAAACAAAATTATTTGTTGAAAAATTTACTTCAAAATTATCTTCAAAAACATTTGAAAAATCAATACTTTTTTCTCCAGAACTTCTTGGAAAATAAATTGTTTCTAAAAAAAGTTTGTAATCAGAAAACGATTCATTAACATTTTCAACAGGAAGTTCACCATTAATTATTATATTAACCTCATCTTCAACAAAACCAATATCAAAATTTAAATTTAAAATTGATAAAATGTCTGTTGAAATATCATCCATTAAAAATGGAACTATCTTTGATTTATAATTCTCAATTATTAAAAATTCTCTATTAGACACTGATTCTGAATAAACTTGAGTGTAGGTTACTAATGTTGTTGCAAACAAAATTATTGAAACTGTAAACAAAAAACCTTTACTAGAAATCATTTATACCACACCTCGATTTTAGACAAATAAAAATTTGAATCAACTATAAATGAACGATTTATTGAAAATCGTTGAAAATTTTGAACTAAACAACCTGCTTTTGTTGAAATTAATAAAGGATTTAATGAATTTTTGTCAAATATTATTACTTCAAAACAAATTCTTTGAGGAGTAGCATTTAATTGTTCAAGCAGTAATTCACTTGACCCTAATTTAACTGAGTTTTCAAAAACCCCTGACTTTTCTAAAACTACTGAAACATCTCTTGCAGAATCAATTAAATTTACTGAATCCCATGCAAAAACATTAAGTTGTGATAAATAAAATAAAGAAAATATTATTATTAATGAAAGTAAAGTCAGACCCAAAAAAGAATCAGTTGAAATAACAAATCCTTTTTTATTCACTACTAACAACTCCTTGTAAAGTTACTTGTTTACTATTTAATTTCAAAATTCTAGAATAAATAAATTGATTTTTATTTTCAAAATTTTGAACAGTTTCATATTTAACAGAACCATTAAAATCAATTATTATTAATTTAAAATCAAATTTACCAAGCCCTAACATTTCTTTTGTTTGAAGATAATTATTATCTAAAAAATAAATTAAAGTTAACAATTTATTTTCATCAATAACATTATTTGATTTTGTAATCCCAAAAAAACTTATTTCTTCTAAACTTTTTGTATTCCAATTAACAGGAATTCCTTTAGAATTTATAATTGAGTCAATTGAAGAATGAGCTATTTCATTAACTGTTGTACTATATAAAAATAAATTAACTTGATTAAAAATAAACATAGAAACTACAATAAATATAACAAGACCAACAACAAAAAGTAAAGTTGCAATTATTAAATCTGGTGAAAAAAATTGTCCTTTTTGATTAAGCATTTCTAATCACCACTTGATCATTTTTTTTCTCAAAAATAATTTCACCATTAAAATTAGTAACTAAGTTGTTAACATCATAAAATAAAATAGCATCAACAAATCCCCCACCAACATAATTTACTTGAACTGTTCTTTTTGAAAAAGTTATAGATTGATTTGAAAAATCCCAATAAATATAATCTATTAATTCTGAATTATTATCCATCAAAGCAATTAAATTAACATTTCGTGCAATTTTATCAGCAACTTGGCTTGCTTCCCAAGAAACAAAACTATTATTATTAAATTGAATTCTTGATTGAAAAATAAATAAACTAAAACCAAATATAAACAAAATGAACAAAATAGTTATAATAAACTCAAATGAAACTTGTCCTTTTTCTTTCATAAAAAATCAATATAATAAGTAATATAAGAAATTAACTTTCTTTAACTAAATTTAAATTTGAGCTACTCTCAAGCCCCCCTGCAAATACTGTTAGTAGTCCAGGATATTCACCATCTTCTAAAGGAACAATAAAATTAAGAGTTAAAATTTTACAGCGATTTGATTCAATTGTCCCAACAAATGAATAAGTCGCATAATTTCTAACTAATCCTTCTAAATTAGTATTATCAATAGTTAAATCAACATTTGAATTATTACAAACTAGTAATTCTTCTTCTATTTCTTCATCAGCCATATTAACAGTTAAATTATTTGGAAAAATTGTTAATTTAGATTGACTTGCAATACAAGTTAAACTAATTGGCAAAGAAACATTAATATCAGAAATAAAATTAACTTGACCATAATAAGTTCCGCTTGAATTTGATTCACAATTAAATAAAAATGGAATTTGTTTAGTTTCATTTGTTAAGAATGAAATATTTGTTTCGTTTAAAGTAGAACTTACAGTAGAAAAATCATTTTCAAAATCAATATCTAACTCATAAATTTTATTTTCATTTAATAAATTTGTTACATTTAAATTAATATCTTTAAAAAAACCTTGATTAATTGTTTGGCTTAAATATGATGGAGTAAAAGATAATGCTTTTGAGTACACTCCAACGTAATCAGAAAAAGAAGTTAGAATAATCTTATGTTTTCCAATTCTATTTGGCCAATTTCCTTTTACATCAATTTGCAAATTTGTTATAAAATCAGTCCCATAAATATTTAACAAAAGCGAATTATTTTCAATTAATGATTTTTCAAGATCAGTAAATTCTGGAATTTCAATTTCTACTTCCCTAGTTGTTCCAACCCCTAAAAAATATACGCTAGTTATGTTTTCTTTTAAACTGTCCAGTAAATAAATTCCTTTTTGTTGACTTTGAATTATATTATTTGTTTCAATTTGATTCCAAGCAAATGAGAGAAACGCAGCTAAAACTAACATTCCAACAGTCATAAGAATTATCGTTTCAAGTGAAGATTGTCCTTTTTGCATAATACAGTAATGATTATTTAGTATAAAATCATTAGCTTATTTAAAATTAGTTTACTATAATATTAATATCTTTTAAAAATGGATTTTTAAAAAAATCCCCAGCTAAATTTGAAGAGACTCCATTTCTTTTATTAAAAAATACTTCAAAACCTAAATATTGTGAATTTGACAAGGCAGTTAAATTTTTGATTATTGAATTATTTACATCTAAAAAAATTTGAGAACTTGTTTTATTATTACAAAGTAAATCAGAACAAGTAAAAATATTAAAATCAAGTTGCATTAATTCTCTTTCACTTTCAAAAACAACATCTTTATTTATAAAAAAACTATTCCAGTCCACCACTCTACCAGCATCAACAATATTTGCATCAACAAATTTTGCACTTAAAAAAGAATTATAATCTGCCACTATTTCTTCTTGAGTTAAAGCTTTATTATAAATTTTAACTTCGTCTATTAATCCATCAAAAAGTTCATCTCCTTCTGAAGTACTCCTATTTTGTCCAAAAGCTAAATTAGCAGTGGAAGTTAATTGACTTGAATTAAATCCACCAATGTTAATGTCTAAATTTCCATTAATATAAATAAGCCTAAATTCATTTTTTCTAACAACTACTATATGAGTCCATTTATTTGCAGGAATTTCACCTATTGATTGTGGATCAGATTCTAAAACATGAAATGTAATATTATTAGTATCTGAAAATCTATTTACACTAAATCCATCAACCCAATCTTTATCAATAATTCTCGCCCATTCAAAAACCCAATCGCGCCTATTTATCCAAAAAGATATTGAAAAATCATCAAATAAAAATATTTCTGAATGCTCAACTTCAATATAATCATCAACCCCATCAAAACTTGCAGCATTACTGTCCCATAACCCCTCTGCATTAATATTTGCGTCATTTACTAATAGCCCATCATTTCCCCTAGCTGAATCAAAAACATGTGTGCCATTTGTGTCATTGAATTTGTAATATGCAACTAAATTAGTATCCCATCCCTCACCATTAACTGAAAAGTCTTTTTCATTATTATAATCAATTTCCCCAGTTGGAATTAGATAACTTAAATTATTTTGTTTTATAAAAAAAGATTTAGAAAAATTTATTGGTAAAGTATTATTAGTTGTTGATTGTAAAAAAATTTTATTAACTAAAATAACTTCAGCAACAAAATAAGTAGTTACTAACTCACTGCCAATTTGCGCAGTTAGATTGCCGTCATATTCTTTTAAATCTGCATCAAGCGGAACATTAAAAATAATTGGAACAACCACACACTCATTTTTTGGAATTATTATTTCATCACTAGGCAAATCAAACCACTGAGAGATATTTGCGTCAACTGATCCATTTTTACTCCAATTAACTTCATCAATTTCTAAAAGAGTTTTATTACAAATAGAAATATTCTTTGTTACTTGTGCACCTTGATAAGTAATAAATTCATTAGAATATGGTGAAATTAATATTGGAGTAAATTCTTGCAAAACTTCTAAAGAAATATTTATTATTTGTTCTACATTTCTATCATCAATTGTCGCAATTATTTTTATATTTCCAACATAATTCCCATTCGCAATTTGAGAAGCAGTAAAATTTAAATTAACACTTTTTAATTCAGCAGGCGAAAGAGAAAATGATTCTTCATCTAAAACAAGAGATACTTGATCATGTGAAAAATTATTTTCAACATAAAAAACCAAACTGTTTGCATGTGAATTTTTAATAATTATTTCTTCATTTTGCTCTACGCCAGCAATTAAAGAAATTGAAATTGATTGTTGATTTATCTCAAAATCCCCATAATAAATCAAAACAGTATTACCATCATAATATAATTTTATTTTATGTTTTCCTCTTAAATCTCGCAAATTTCCTGAAAAATTTGCATCAGCACTCACAAATAATTCAGTGCCATTTGAAAGAGTAAGTAAAATAGTATTTCCAAAAATTGTTGTTTCATCTAGTCTTGTTGCACCCAAAAATTCAACATCAACAGTTGTTTTTGATCCTGCCCCGGAAAGCACTAATAAATTAGCTGAATTTTTTATTTTTAATAAAGAATTATTTGCAGCAAATTGTTCTCTTTGAAAATTTCCTGCACTAACTTGTTCAGCATACATTGCATAAATTAAAACAAGTGCAACCATTGAAATTATTAATAAAATCATTAATTCCATAGTTGTTTGAGCTTTTTGGTTCATTGATATATAAAAACCAAAACGGTATTTATTAGTAGTGTTTGAGAAGGTTTTTATTTAAGAAGAGTGTTTTTTTATTATGAGTGAAAGCTTTCTAAAAGAAGTAATTGCAAATGTTAACAATAATTCTTTGCTTGTATTAATTAATCAAAAGGACCATGAAAATGGAGTTAATTTTTTAGTTGAAAAATTACTTTTAGAAAGAGATGAACAAATCATTTTAATTACTTTAACAAAAAGTTCTACTGAATTAACAAAAAAGTTCAAAAACGAAAATTTAATTTTGATTGACGGATTTTCTCAAAAAAGCCAAGATCAAAATAATATTATTTTTATTGGGCCTGAGTGTAACTTCACAAAATTACAAATTGGAATTGAAAAAGCTATTGAAAAATTATCAAAAAAAGGAATAATTATTATTGATTCATTAAATAGATTATCAATTTATAATAACCCTAATGAACTTGCAAAATTTATTTATTTATTTTCAAATAAAACAAAACTGGAAGGACTTTCAGCAGTTTTTTTTATTGAAAAAAATTCTTTTGATCCTGATTCACTTGAAAAAATAAAAAGTTTTTCAGATAAAACGTTTGATTATTCTGCACTATCTGCATTAAAAATTTTGCCAATAAATTAAAACTTAAAATACTTCAACATCAGGATAAACATTTATTCCGTCATCTTCAAAATTTATTGCACACAATTTATTAGAGTGTTTTGTTCCACGCATTTTTAAAATTTCAAGAGAGTGTATTCTAATCCCCCTTTCTTCATCTTGTTGGTAATACATTGAAATAATTGCATCACTAATAAAACCAATACTTCCTTCTTTTTTTTCAACATCTTCAGGACTATACTCTGCAATAACAAGTGATGTAATCCCCCATTTTCCAAGCAAATTAAAAAATCTTAATATTTCTTCGCGTCTTTTATATTCATCATTAAATAAAAGTGCAAAAGACGTAATTGAATCAATAACAATTCTTTTTGCATTAATTTCAGTTAAAACATCTTTAATTTGTCCACCCCCCTCTTCAAGAATTTTTATTACTTGATGAGGTTTAAAAAAAAGCAACCTAAATTTATTTTCTTTTTCTAACTTTTCAAAATCCCAACCAAATTGAAGAGCGTGTTTATACAAAGAATCTCTTTCTTCAACAAATGAAATAAACACAGTTGGTTCATCATATTTTACTACTCCATTGTATGCAAATTGCATTGAAAAAATTGTTTTACCAGTCCCTGCAGAACCAACTAAAAGAACTGTTGAATTTCTTTCAAATCCCCCTTGCACTAAACCATCAAAACCATTTATTCCAGTAGGAACTCTTTCACTCAAAGAAACATTTACTTTTTCGTCAACAAATTCTTCTTTTGAAATTAAACGTTTTGGAAAAGAAATTTCTTCTTTAGAAATACTAGGATCATCTAATATTTGAATTTCTTCATCATTTTTTGAATTTACTACTTCATCAACCATATCTACTCAACTGTTAACTTATATACTACTAAATAACGAATTAAAAGTATTTAAATATCACCATGACTCAAAATATGTATGAATACATTTAATACCCCCCTTTGGAATCACTTATTTACATTTGATCCATTATCCAATGGGATTTTTAGTATAGCTTTTACTTTACTAATACTTTTTTTATTCATTTATCCGTCTCAAAGAAAAAAAAATGGAGCTATTGAAAAAACTTTTTATTTAATTTTACCCCCCCTTCTTTTTTCAATGATAGTTAGTTTTTTCACAGGATCTTCTTTATTTAGTGGGATTACATTAATTGTAGTTTTAATGTTTCACCTTAAATTTACTGAAAAAATAGAAAACAAAGATTTTGTTATTATCTCACTTCAATTAATTGGACTTTTTATGATATTTGCAATACTTGATAGTACACTAAAATTAATAATTTTGTTAATTTTAATACTAAAATTCTTTTTTGATAGTGCGCAAGAAGATAATAAAGAAAAACATAAAGTAGTATTATAACTAAACTAATACTAAAAAATAAAAAGTTAAAAAAATAAATGAGGCTAGGGTGGATCGAACACCCGTCTGATGCTCCCAAAGCACCGATCATACCACTAGACCATAGCCCCAAAACTTATGTCTCATTAGACAAAAGATTAAGTAAAAAGTGCACCTTTGGTAGCACCATTAAATTATTCTATTTAGAACAATATAAAGAAATTGACCAACAATTGTTTTTAAATATTGCTCTAACTCCCAATTTAATTATGGAAATTGATAAATACAATTTAATTGTAATTAAAATTGGAACTAATACCATTTTAAACAACAATCAAATAAATAAAGAATTTTTAACTACTTTAACTAGCGAGGTAAAAGAACTAATAAAAAACAATAAAAAAGTTGTTATTGTTAGTAGTGGAGCAATTGGTTTTGGAAAGCAAAAAATTAACTGTGAAGGAAAAAGTGTTAATGAACAACAAGGCCTAGCTGCAGTTGGACAAATTGAGCTAATGAAAGAATATGTTAAACGCTTTGAACTTTTTGATATCATACCAGCCCAAATTTTAATTTCTCAAAAAGATTTAAGTGAAACAGACTCTTTAGAAAATCTAAAAAACACTCTTGATTTTTTATTTAGTAAAAATATTGTTCCAATAGTAAATGAAAACGATGTTGTTGCTACTATAGAACTTAGACAAAATGGATTTTTTTCAGATAATGATGGACTTGCTAGTATTCTTGCTGAAAAAATTAATGCGCACATTTTAGTTTTTATAACACAAAGTGGAGGCATACTTGATTCTAAAAATAATATTATAGAAAATATAACTGATTTAAATAAAATTGAAATATTTAAAGAAAAAAGTAACCTTGGAAGAGGCGGGATGGAGTCCAAAATAATTGCAATAAAAAATGCAATTAAAACTTGCGATTGTTTTGTAACTGGAGAAACAAAATTTAGAGGATTTAGTAAAGGTAACGCAAAAGGAAGTTTTATTAAAAAAATACTGTATTAATTTTTAAAAAAACTTAAATAATTAAATCTCTTTTTCCCAAACTTCTATAATTGAACCATCAAGTTCTTTATCATGAAGTTTAACAAAAACAAATTTTTGTTTTTTATACAAATTTTTTGCAACCAAATTATCTTCTTTTACAAGCAAAAATATTTTTTTAATTCTTTTTCGCCTGCATTCATGAACTGCTTTATTTATTAATTTAGTTGCAATACCCCTACACCTAAAAGCGTCACTAACAAAAACTGCATTTAAACGAGCAAGTTTATTATCAATAAATTCAAGTTCCAAAAAACCAATTAAAACATTTTTTTGATGATATTTTATTAAAAAAAAATTATTACTTTTCAATTTTTCTTTAATTAAATCTTCTGAAAAAGTTACATAAGGAAAAACACTATTTACTATTTCTAAAACATCAGTAATATCAGTTTCATTTAATTTGTCAATATGAGGAAAAATTAAACTCATAAAAATCATTTTCCAGCTAAATAATCATCAATTTCTTTTTCACTAACACTACATCCCGCAAATTTAGTAGCATAAAGTGCAGCCTCAAGTTCTAATTTGCCATGATCAAATTCTCCATCAAATAAATCTTGCTCATAAGCTAGTGCAATAATATCTACACTTCTAAAAATCTTTAAATCTAAAAACATACTTCTTAGAAGATTTACTTGTTCCATTTTTAATACAATATTTTCTTGACGCCTTTTTTCAAGAACTTGTTTAAGACGAAGTGGGTTTTCAAATAAAGAACGAGTTGTTCTTTCATCAATAAATAAAATATTTGAATTATTTATTTTTGCAAGAGCCAATGCTTCTGCCTCTCCACGCTGAATAATTGTTATAGGTAAACCATTTGAATAAAAACAAGTGTTTGCAATTGAAAGAATTTTATCTTCTAGTGGGTCAGAATCATTTGAATTAATTACTCTCACTACTCCAGAATTAAATAAATGTTTTATTCTTGCAGCATTAAGCGCAAAACGTTTATTACTAAGCGGCTTCCAAACACTTTCGGCCGCAACATCATTTGAAACTATTAATTTTAAATTATTTTTTTTAACAAAATTAACAAAAACATTCATTAAACAAGTTGAAGAAAAAGTAATCATTGTTCCTGAATCAATAACTGCTAATTTTTCAACTCCGCTCATTAAAACACCACTAATTTTTAATGAGCGGAGTTGAAAAATTAGCAG
>CAZBHA010000009.1:0-20544 GCA_964491675.1 uncultured archaeon | reverse complement strand
TAACCGCTAGACCACCGGCCCATTCAAATTCTTTTTTTAGAATTCAAACTACATTAATAAAATTTCAACTGCGCTTTGTTTTTAAATATTGGTTTTTTTTGTCAAATTGTTAATTTAATAAGATTTATATATGAGTTTTTTGCTTATTAATGCAGGTGATTTTATTGAAGAAATTAGTTTTGTTTAAAATTGGTTCAAAAGATGCACAATTACCAAAATTAGTTGGTGCTTTTTTGATAGTAATATCAATTTTAATGCTAGTTCATTCTGGAGCAGTAATGTTTGATTCTTGGCAAGCTATCAAAGGTTTTGATGATTGTGTAATAGATTCTTATAAAGCAGCTTCTGAGATTGGTGTTGAAACTGGTATGGATAAAGTAGTATACGAATTAAAAGTTAAGGATTGTAAAGATTCTTTATACCAAATTTCAGGTGCACAAATTCCTGGGGGAGTTTATTCTCTAAGTTTAAGACAAATGGCTACTGCCTTTTTAGGTCCAGTAAGTACTTTCTTTGCTTGGGCAATAGTATTCTTATTTGCATTATTCCTTTTTAATAGTGCATCAGTAGTTGTTCCTGTTGAACAAGTGGAAATTCCATTAAATACAACAGTTAAAACAGTTGTAATTAAGAAAAAGAAAAAATAAATAAAGAATAGGATTTTTTCCTATTCTTCTTTTTTTTTTAATTATTTTTTTATAATAACTATATTTACTTTTTTACTAGTTAGGTTTGCTTTTTTTATTCCAACTAAATTTTGTATATCTTTAGCTTCACTAGCATCAAGAATTCTTTTAGTTATTATTCCATCTATTGAAATAGTACTAATCTTTTTTTTACTTTTTTCAAGTTCTGGAATTATTTGTTTTATATCAACATCTTTTATTTTTTTATTTGATGCATCATAAAATCTTGCTTTTAGTTTTCCTTTTATTTTTTCAAAGTCTTTTTCAACTTTTGTTAAGTCGACTTTTGCTTCTTGTTTAACAATAGGTTTTATTTGTTCTATTGGTTGAACAGGCTTATTTACTGCTCCCACAGTTCGGTAGTTATTTTTGAAAGGATCAAATCTTTCCCTATCATTAAATCCACCTTGTGGTCGACCAAATCCTCGACTGTCTGATCTAAAGTTTGTTCTTTCTCTAAAATTAGAATTTTGAGGTCGACTAAATCCGCCAGAATTTCTATCAAACCGATTATTGTTTCTATCAAACCTGTTAAATCCGCCTCTTTGTGGTGAATTAAATCCAGTATTTGTTCTAGGATACTCTCTTCTTTCGCTACTAAAGTTTTCTCTTTCTTTAAAATGAGGTCTTGAAAAAGTATTTTTTATTTCCTCACCGTCTTGTCTTCTTTTTAGTGCTTGTAATATTTCTTTTTGAGTTAATTCTTCAACTTCTTTTCCGTCTGGAGCTTTTGCAATAAAATCAATTTTAGTTAGAGAAGCTAATTTTTTTGCATTTAATTCTCCACCTCTATCTCCATCAACTAATAATATTACATTTTTTTGTTTACATAATTCTATTAGTTCTTTTGAAATATTACTTCCGTTCATTTCAATTGCATTTTTTATTCCATAACTTAAAAGTTTTAAAACATCTGCTCTACCTTCAACTACAATTATTTGATCGCTTGTTTCCACTTCTGGTCCAGCGGCCATTCCTTTATAGTTAACAACTTTTTCAGTTCTAATAGTTGATTTGATTGTGTCAGTTAAGTCACTACTTTCTACACTTTCAAATTTTTGCATTTTTTGTAATAATTGTTTTGCTCTGTCAGTTATTTGTTCTCTTTTTTCTTTTCTAGTATCTCTAATAGAAAGTATTGTTAATTTTGCTTCACAAGGCCCTACTTTTTCAACAGTTTCAATTGTTGCTCCAAGGATACTTGTTTTTACTTGGTCAAGAGAACTTGGGATTGTTATTTCTCCAAATGTCTTTCCATTTTTTTTATTAACACTTATTTCTATTCTTCCTAATTTTCCTGCTTGTTGTAAATCTTTTAAATCCATATCTGCTCCAAGCATTCCTTCACTTTGTCCAAAAATTGCACCAATTATGTCTGGTTTTTCTACAATTCCCGTAACTTCATATTTTGCTTTTATTTCATACTTTACAGTATTTAAATAAGTTTTAGCCATTTTTTTATTCACTTCCTTTTGTATAGAATTAGATTTGCTTATTTAGTATTTCTCTAAGATCTTTTTTTTCTAAAAAATCAATTTCAATAATCTTACGACGACTTTTATGTCCTAAAACAATCCTTGTTTCTTTTTTAAATAATTTTTTAAATTCTTTAATAATTTCTAAATTTGCTTTTCCGTTTGTCGGACTGCTTTTAACATCAACCAATATTTGTTCTTTTTCTTGTTTGATGTGAAATTTATTTTTTCCTGTTGAAACTTTTATTTCAAGCTTCATTAAAACAAATCCTAATTCTAAAATATTCACTATAAAATGGATTTATATAGTTATTGTTGAGCTAAAAAATAAATAGAATTATATTGAATGGCGTTGTTTTGTTTATATGCCTCATTATAATAAAGGTGCTAATGCCGAAAGAGAATTGATAAAAATCTTTGATTCTAAGGGTTTTGCTGTTCTTAGGGTTGCAGGAAGTGGGGTAAATCCCTTGCCTTGCCCTGATGTAGTTGCGCTTTTAAATGGTAAAATAATGGCTTTTGAGTGTAAAGCAAAAAAAGGGGATTATTTAGCAATTAAAATTGAACAAATGGATGAAGAAACTTCTTGGGCAAAAAAAGCAGGGGCAATGTTTTTTATTGCTTGGAAAGTGCCTCATAAAGGGTGGCTTTTCATTAAACCTGAAGTTTTTAGAAAAACTGATAAGTTTTATATGTTAAAATTAGATATTGCAAAAGAAAATTCAATTTTAATTGATGATTTACTGCTTGTGTAAGTTAGTTCAATTACTTTATAATCCTTTTTTTGTAGTAGTTTTATATGAGACTAATAAACGAAGATATTATTAGAGAATTAAAACTTAGATTAAGTGAAGAAAAATCTCTAAAAAATAAAATTATTTTAAAAAAAATAGTTGAATTATTTAAAGATCTTGACTAATTATAATAATTCATTTCTTTCATAACTATCTAAAATAAATCTGGCAGTTTTTGCAAGATCAACTTTTCCACCACTCATAAAAAATTGTTTTTTTTGCCCAATTTGTTCAAGTATTTCTTCCTCATCTCCCTTAACTTCAAACTTATTTTCAATTTCACTTTTAAACATTTCAACAAGTTTAACTGCAACAGTTTCCATTTCTCTTAATTGGTTAGAATTTTTAGCACCTACTAAAAATAGTTCAAATTCTTCTTTCATTCCATATGGAATAATTCCTGGTGCGTCTACTAAATAAATTCCTTCGCCAATTTTTATTTTTTGTAGTCCGCGAGTAAATCCTGCTTTTTTACTAGTTCTAACTCGGCCATGTCCTTTGCCACTAATTGCATTAATTAAAGTGCTTTTTCCTGAGTTGGGATAGCCAAGCATTCCTACACTAAAACTTGGTTTATTTCCACGCAACATTGAAAGTTCTCTACGAATCATATTTATTCCCTTTTTTTGTTTTGCTGAAACAAATATCACACGTACTTTTGTTTCTCTAATTAATCTTTCTTTTATTTCTTCACTTTTTCTTTTTGAAATAAGATCTGCTTTATTTACAATAATAAGTAACTTTTTTTTATGTGATTTTATTCTTCCTTCAATTTGTTTGTTTCTAGTAAGTTCGGGAAATCTTGCATCAAGTAGTTCAATTATTACATCTACTTCGTTTATTAAAGTTTGAATTTGTTTCATGAATCCTTGGCTCATTTTAATTTCTCCAAATATTTTTTAATTAAATTTACTTGTCTTTGATTATTTCTTAAACTATCTAATGCTTGTGGACTATTTCCCTGTTTTAATTCCAGTTGTGCAGTTCTAATTAATTCTTGATGCAATTGTAATCTTTTTTGTAATGCAAGTTTTGATGAAGCACCATGTGCTTGCTTTGCTTTTTGTGCAGCAAGCATTAAAGCTCCAATATTCTTTTTAGGCATAATTTCACAACAATTTCAACTCAGAAAAATATTTTTCGCCAAGTTCTTCTTCAATTGGCCCACATGCAAAGCAAGTTTTACTTCCTGCTTCTATTTGAGTTCTTCCTGCGTCAGTAATTAATGCACAAGGTAGTTTTGCATTTTTTGCATCTTGAAATTTTTTAACAAGTTCTTCAGTGCTAGAAATTTTTAAAACAATTTTTTTCATTCCGCTATTTTTCCAGTTTTGAATAATTTTTTCATCAACTTTTTCAAGAACACTTACTGCGGCGTGCGCACATTGAGCAGCAATTTTTCCCTTGTTCATATTAAGTGAAGTATTAACCACAATATATTGTACTAGTTCCATATACATTTATCCTATATTTTGTATTTTAAGGTTTAGCATTCATTCTTTTTTCTTAATGGGTTTAGATAATTCTTTTTTTAACTCAGATTTTTGTTTTTCAATAAATTGTTCCGTTTGAACAATGCTTGTTTCTATTATGTTCATTGCACTATTTATGTCATTTTTATTTTTTCTATTTGCTTTATTTTGAGCTTGTCTAGCAAGAACTTTCCAAAGTTTTTCTAAATGTATTTTGTGTCTTTTTGTTTTTGAAATTAGTTCTAATCTTTTTTTAACAGAAGTTCCTCTTATTTTAAATTCTAATTTAATTCTTGCAACAGTTACTTTTTCTGCTCTTACTTTTGCTCGCAAATCAGTATAAGCGCCTTCTCTTTTTAAGTATGGTAAGCTTGTGTGTGATTTCATAATAAAATAATAGTTTTCTTATTTTTTAACTATATCTTTCTTATCTAAATAGTTTTTTATTGCAGCTCGTAGGGCCTCATCCCCAAGAACGGAACAGTGTATTTTTATTGCAGGTAGTCCCCCAAGTCGATTCATAATATCTTTTCCGCTTAAAGTAAGCGCATCAGTTAGTTTCATTCCGCCTTTTTCTGTGAGCATTTTTGCTAGCATTGAAGTTGAAGCAATAGCACTAGCACAACCAAATGTTCTCCATCTAACATCAATTATTTTTTCATTTTTTACTTTTATCCAAAGTTCCATCATGTCTCCACATTTCATATTTCCAACTTTTCCATAACCATCAAACTTTTTAATTTCTAATTCGCTTTTTAAAAATTTGAAAGGTTTGATAAAATGTTTTTTTACTTCTTTACTATAAAACCAATCATTTCCTTCTAGTTTCATTATTGTCCCTCCTTTTGATTCCACGCTGAAGATAATTTTCTTAAAAATGGAATAATCTTTTCTAATTGTTTAATTGTATAATCAATTTCTTTTTTTGTAGTATATTTTCCAAGAGTAAAGCGTATACTTCCATGTGCTAGTTCGTGGCTAGTCCCAGTTGCAATTAATACATGGCTTGGTTCAAGATTTTGTGAAGAACAAGCACTTCCAGTACTAGCTCTAATTCCTCTTTCATTTAAATGTAGTAAAATACTTTCTCCTTCTATTCCATAAAAAGAAACATTTACATTGTTGGGTAAACGACTTTTTCTATCTCCATTAATTTTCACTTTAATAATTTTTTTTTCGATTTCTTTTATCATATAATCTCGTAATTTAATCAACCGTTTATTTTCACTTTTTTTTTCTTTAGTGGCAATTTCAAGTGCCGCGTTCATTGCAATTATTGCTGGGATATTTTCAGTTCCTGATCTTAAATCTTTTTCTTGATGTCCTCCATGAATTAAAGCTTCTAATTGTATTTCTTTTTTCTTAAATAAAAGTCCGCTTCCTTTAAATGAATAAATTTTACTTCCATTTATTGTTAACATGTCAATATCAAGTTCTTTAGTATTAAGTGAAAGATATTCTGCGCCCTGACAAGCGTCAGTATGTAAAAGTTTATTTTTAGAGTGAACTATTTTTGCTATTTCTTTTATTGGCTGTATTGTTCCAATCTCGTTATTTGCATACATTATACTTACTAGAAGTGTGTTGTCTCTTATTGCGTTTTTTAGTTCATCTAGTTTTACTATTCCGTTTTCATCAACATTAATGTAACTAACTTCAAACCCTAATTTTTCTAACCATTTAAAAGTTTCTATTACAGCATCATGTTCAGTTTTTTGTGTTATAAAATGTCCTTTTTTTGATTTTAATAATTCTTTAAAAGCAATTCCTTTAATTGCTAAATTAATACTTTCTGTTCCACTTCCTGTAAAAATTATTTCACTAGGATCACAATTTAATATTTTTGAAATATTTTCTCTTGCTTTTTGCATTTCTTTTTTTGCAATAAGTCCAGTTGAGTGAAAGCTTGATGGGTTTCCATAAATTTTTAAAAAATAAGGCAGTGCTTTTTTAAGAACAATTTTTCTAACTGGTGTAGTTGAACCATTATCTAAATAAATATTTTTCATTTTTTATCACATTTTTTCCTTTTTTATTTTACAATTTTTTTCTACATGTTCTTCTATTAATTCAAAAAAAGTTTTATTTTTTGAAGTAGTAAAAATATCGCTTGATAAATAATATTGGCTTTCTTTTCCAATTTTTTTATAATTTACAAAACTACAATGTCGCAAATCTTTTAACGCATGACTTACTAAGCTTTGTTCAGTTTTTGTTTTTTTACAAATTTCTTTAACTGTTAAAGGGTTTTTTTTTAGTTCTTCAATTATTTGACAGCGTAATTTATTGCCTAACACATTTAGGCATTTGTGCGGATAATTAGTTTTCATATGAAATTTTGTTCATATGTTTATTTTTAAATATATTGGATGATTGAAACTATTGATTTAATAAGATTTATTCAGTTTGGGATTTTTCTTCAACAGCCCCTATCGCAGGCCCTTTATAAGTAATTTTTTTTGTTATTCCATCTTCTCCCCAAAGATAGGTCATTTCAACAGGATTATCTTTTTCAAGGATTAATTCATAATTACCAGGATTTCCTGTTTTTTGAGTAAATAATTTTGAATATTTTATTTTTGCGCCTCCATTTGCGGTACTTAATAAATTAAATACATTTTCATCATTCCCATTTCCAATAATTCTATCAAACCCTTCACCTTCGCTTACATCAAACACTTCATCAGTTATTTCTTTTTTAAAAGGGGGTTTCCATTGTGCTTTAATACTTCTTATTTCAAATCTTAATTTCATATAATCACTTCAATTCTAAATTAAAAAAGTCTTTTTTGTTTAAAAACCTTCCGAATTTATTCGACCGGCAGTTAGCTTTCAATAATCTTTTTAAAGCACTTTCCCTACTTTTTGTATGTATTTTGATAATTTTATAGATGCTGCCCATAAATCCATTAGTTTAACCACACAGTCCAATAAATTATCAGCTTCTAAGATTTTACATTTAAAAAAAGAAATTTCGCCTAATTTTATTGAAAAGTTTGTTGAAATTTCAAAAAAAGTCCCTTTTTCTGCTCTTATTGCTGGAGTAGATTCGGGATTTGTTTCAAAAAGAATGTCTTTTTTAGATTTAATTTTAATAAGAACTAGTGGAGTGATTTTTGAATATGATAATTCAGTTTTAAAAAAAGCAGAATATTTTCCAGAAATAAATATAATGCCTCAACCAATTTTACTTAAAAATGGTTTAGAAAAAGATGAAGAACAACAAAGTGTTTCTCTTGAAAGATTAAAAAAAGAAGTTGAGCTTTCAATTGAAATAATAGAAAAATATAAACCTAAATATTTTTTTATTGATGGTTCAATTGTTCCTCAATACCAAGATAAACCAAGAACAGATTCTTTTTTAAGTTCTGATTATAATTCAATAATAAGTTTATTTGAAAAATTATATTCAGTTGCACAAAAAAATTCAACAATTTTGATCTCAACAATAGAAGATTCTAGAGGAAATAGATTTAAACAAATTTTAAATGACTATTTAATTTCAAAAAATTTAACAATTGATTTGTCAAATTCAACAGATTCTTCATTACTTGATTATTTTTTATTAAAAGGGGAAAGAACTTTTTCTTTTTCATATACAAAAAGTATTTCTCAGCACCCTGTTCTAAAAGATTATTCGCTAGAATGGTCAAAAAGTATTTATGCTTTTTATATTAAACCAAGTGAATTTGATAAGCCACTGCGTGTAGAATTTGTTTGTGGGGATGTTTCAAAATTAAAAGAACTTTCTAACGAAATTTCTTCAATTGTTTATGCATTATCTTCTCTTTACAAAGAATACGCCTACCCTTCAATTTTAATTGAAGCAGATATGCGTGCTAGATTAAATGAAAGAGATATTAATTTAGTTTATGAAAAATTAATTGATAAGTTAGGTCCAAAAATGTTAATGAGGAGGAATTCTAGGCCATTTAATTAGATAATTTTTTTATTTAAATAGGTTTAAATTAAATTAGTTTTTGTGATTATTATGAAAGAAGTTTTAGGTACAATTGTTTCTACTCTTGAAGGGCCTTCACCATCTCAAATTGATTTTGTTGTTTTAAAAGATCAAGCATTACACAAAGGAATGTTTGTTGAATTAGAATATTCCCAAGGCTTAATGGTTGCAATGGTTCAAGAATTAGTAAAAACTAATCGATATTTTGAAAGGCCAGATTCCGTAAAATCAATTGGTGTTGAAATTGAAAAAAATTTTCCAATTGCTGATTGGGAGTTTTTAATTGCAAAAGCAAAACCACTTGGAGTTTTTATTAACAATTCATTTAATCGTCCAACTTTTCCCCCTTCTCCAGGAACAAAAGTTTTTATTGCAGAAAATGAAAATATTAAAAAATTTCTTGGTCTTGATTTAAAGGGATTACATTTAGGTGAAGTTCAATTTCATAATTTGCCACTTAAAGTAAATCTTTCAAAAGTTTTGCAAAAACATTTGGCAGTGCTTGCAATGAGTGGAGCAGGAAAATCATATTTTGTAAGTGTGCTACTTGAAGAATTACTTTCTAGAGAAAAAGAACTTGGGCAAATTGCAGTAGTTGCATTTGATACGCATGGAGAATATACTTCTTTTGGAACTCCAACAAATACTGCAAAAGACTATTCTTCTCAAACAAGAATTATTAATGCATCTAAATTAAAAATTGGTTTGGCAAATATTGATGTTCACACTTTGTCAAATATAGTTTCAAATATTACTCCTAAACAAAAATCAATACTTTATCGATTACTAAATAAGCTTCGTAAAGAAATGAAATCAGGCACTGGCCCATTTGATTTGAATTCACTTAGAGCAGAATTAAATGAGATTGAAATTGAACAAAAAACAAAAGATTCTTTAAATTCAATTATTGATGAACTTGATTCATTTAGAATTTTTTCAAAAATTGATTCTCAAAGTATTTTTGATTTAGCAAAACCTTCACAATTAACAGTGATTGATTTAAATGATGTAATTTCAGAAAAAATAAAACAAGTAATTGTTGCATATTTTTCAAAAAAGTTTTTTGAACTCCGTAGAAATAAACAAATTCCTCCAATTACACTACTAGTTGAAGAAGCACATAATTTTATCCCAGGTATAACTGCTTCAGAAAATGCAATTGCGCGTTATCCTTTACGATTAATTGCAAGAGAAGGTAGAAAATTTGGGGTTTCTTTAATTATAGTTTCTCAAAGACCAAAGTTTTTAGATACAACTACGTTAGCAAATTGTAATACTAATATAATTTTAAGAATTACAAACCCGACTGATTTAGATCATATAAAACAAAGTAGTGAGAGTTTGGATATTAATTCAAGTAATTTAATTTCTTCACTTCGAGTTGGAGAAGCTTTAATTGTTGGGGAAGCAGTTAATGCTCCTACTTTTTTTAAAGTAAGATTAAGAAATTCAGCACCAAGTAAACATGAAACAACTCTTGAAGAAGCTGCTAAAAGGTATCAAGAAGAGAAAAATAAGGTTAACGATGAAATTGATTCTCTTATTTTGTAACTTTTTTCAAATTGGCTTAACCGGCACATAACTTGGGTCTGGTTTTTAAATAAAAAAATTTCACTTATTTTATGCCTCAACACATTTATTTAGTTAATGTTACGCACAATATGGAAAAAAACGAGATTGTGTGTTATTTTGAAAATAAATTTACTAAATTAGCAAAAAAGTTTTCATTTTTTCCAAATTTAAAAATTCCAAAAGATATTGGGTCAAATAATTTAAAAGAAATTTTATTAATTTATAAAATTAATAATTTTGAATTAATTAAAAAAGAAGATTCTTCTTATATTATATGTAAAAAAATTGAAGATATTAAAAAAGTTTCAAATTTAATTGCAAAGTTATCTTCAAAAAAATTAGTTGTGGTTGATGTTATAAGAAATTTTTTAATCGAAAAAGATTGGTCTTATTTTGATTCATTTATTATTGAAAATGATAACGTTAAAAAAATAAATTCTTTTTTTAATTGCCCTGAAATAATTTTTAAAGAACTTTCATTTGTTGAAGCTAAAAAAATTGACTCGCTTGTTACTAACGGTTTAATTACTACTTGTGTTGTTTCGAATTTAACCAAAACTCCAATAAATCATATTTTTAAAAATATAAATGAAATTACTGAGATTTTTTTAGAAAATATTTTTTTTAAAAATGCGGGATACGTTTTATGGGAGGATAATAAAAAAATATATTCGTCAGTCAGTTTTGGTCCGTTAGGTTATTTTGAAAAAGTTTCTCAAATAGATTTTTCACCAGTTTGGGTAGAATTATTAACAAATAATTTTTTTAATTTGGGACAAGAAACAATTAACTGTAATTGCTGCAAGCCAATTAAGTTAGATGATTCAAATTTGCTTCCATCTACTTTAATTGAAGTAATAATAAATGAAGATAATTTATTTTTTGAATCATCATCTAATTTATTTAGAGTTAATTTTCACAAAAATAATCCTCTTAAAGAAATTAGAATTTCAAAAAAGAAAGAATTTTGGTTAAAGTCAATTCCGGTGGGCCCATTTTTTAAAAATCAAAAAGTAAAATTGCCTCTGCTTGATGTAAAAATACTTTTGGATGAAGAAAAAGTGAGTTTGGGAAAAATCCATGAAATAAATTGGTATTGTACAAAAAAAGAGAGTTTTTTATCAAAGGAAGTTAAAAAAAATCAGAAAATTATTAATGAACTAAAAACTAAATTAAGTTCAAAAAAAAATAATTCTTTATTTTATGCTGATTTTGAAGAAGAATTTATTAAAATTAACTTGGATTTATTAACAAAAATTCTTCATGAAATTCCTTTTCAACTTGCAAATTTAAATTCTTCATTTTTTAATCCAAATTTGGCTGAATCAATTACATCTATTCAAGAAGCTACAATTTTCAAATTTAACGAATTTTCTGAAAAAAATGGGTATAGAGTTCTTTATTCAAACAAAAAAGAAGTTTTTATTAGGGGTTATTCATCACTATCTCTTGCAAAAAGCTTTTCAAAAGTGCTTAAATTGCCCCAACCTGTAGTTTTAGACTTTGTCAGGTCTAAAAAGTTCTAATTTTTTTTAAAAATAGCTACGTTTTTAAAGGTTCTTAATAAAAATTCTAATATACTAAACTGTAATAATTCATTTAGTAGGTGTATTTATGACAAGATTAACAAGATTTGAATTAACAAGAGTTTTATCGGCAAGAGCCCTACAATTATCATTAGGTGCGCCACCTTTAGTAAAAGGAACAAAAGATTTGTCTATGCTTAGTGTTGCTGAAAAAGAAATAACTGAAAAAGTTTTACCATTAAGTATTTTAAGAAATTATCCAAATGGAAAAATAGTTAGAGTTGAAGTTTATTAGGTGAGTAAAAAATGGGAAAAGCAGTTTCAAAAGGATTAAAATATAAAGGGGAAGTTCTTCTAAAAGAATTGCCTGATAAGTTTGGTTCTGATTTTGAAAAAAATAAAGCATCTTTAAATGAAATCGAATTAGGACTTTCTAAAACAAATAGAAACGTTTTAGCTGGGTACATTTGTAGACTTGCAACTAAAAAAGAATAATTTTTTTATTTGTTTGAAATTTCTTCAATTTTTGTAACTTCGTCAATGTCTTTATTTCTATTAAGTAAATAAATTTTACTTGATGCTGCACTTTCAAGTTCTTTTTCGTGTGTTATAACAAATATTTGTTCTACTAGTTTAGGTAAATCTTCTCTTAGCATAGTTGATAATTTTTCAATAGCATTATGGTCTAAATTGTGAGTTGGTTCATCAAGTATTAATATTGAAAGTTGTTTTGTTAAAACTAAAGAAAATGCTATTCTTATGCATAACGCTGCAGCACTTCTTTCTCCCCCTGAAAGAATTCCTTCTACGCGTACCCAATCATTGTTTCGTGTTTGTACCCAAAGATCATATCCGTTTTCAACAACTTTTAATTTAACATCTAAATAATCTGCGTAAGGATATATTTGTTGCCAAACATTAGACATTGCTAAATTAACTGTCCCAAGTAATTCTTCTCTTAATTCGGTTTGTGTTGAAATCAAGCAATTTTCAAAAACACCAAGTTTTTTACTTACTATTTCACTCTGTTTTATTTCTTTTTCAATTAAATTTAAATTTTCTTTTATTTTTTTTAATTTGTTTAAAGTAAATTCTAAATTTTCTTTTAGTTGCTTTTTTGATAATATTTTTTCATTAATTAAATTAAAACTATTTTTCATTTCAAAAAAGAAATCTCTTTTTGAATTTAGTTCTTTTTCATCAAATTTAAATTGAACAAGTTCTTTTTCTTTTTGGACAACTACAAGTTCACTTTGCTTAATTTCTTCAAGTGTTTTTTGATTTCTTAAAAATTCCTTTTCTGTTTCATTAATTTCAAAAATGTTTTTTGTTAATTCTTCAATTTCTTTTTTTAATTTTAATATAGTTTCTTTTAACAAATCAATTTCCTTTTCAATTTTATCTAAGCTTTCATCTAGTTTTAAGTTTTCGTCATTTGTTAATTTTTCTTGGGTATCTAGTTCATTTATTAAATTTGTTTTGTGATTTTCATCAAGTTTTTGTTTACAAGTTGGGCAAGTTTTACTCAAAGATAAAATTTCATTTCTTTCTTTTTCAATTTCTTTTAATTTATAGTTTGTAACACTTTTTTTCTCAGAAATTTGATTTCTATTTTTTTCAATATCTTTTAATTTTAATTCTACTTGAGTAATTTCATTTTTTTTAAATTCATTTTTTTTAGCAAATTCTATTTTTTTAATATTTATATTTTCAAAATCTATTTTTTGCGAATTTTCTAAACTTTTTTTAAGAGTTTTTATTTTAGAATTTAATATTTCAATTTCAATATTTTTTTTGTTATACTTTTTTTGTATTTCTTCAATTGTTAAGTATTCTTTTTGAGCAAAGTTTAATGTTTGATCTACGCTTAATTTAGAAATTTCAAGTTCCTTAATTTCATTATTAATCTTTAATAAATTCTCTTCTATTTTTTCTTCTTCCGTTTCATTAATTATTTTTTGTTGTTGTAAAAAATATTCTTTTTTTTGTTTATTTTCTTTTTCCATTTGATTTTTTAAAAAAATAGTATTTTTTCTAACTGTTTCGTATTTTTGTAGTTCCAATAATTCATCAAATTTTTTTTTCCTATCGCTAGGGCTTAATTTTAAAAAAAAGTCCATTTCATTTTGTTCAGCATAAACTGCTCTACTAAATAGTTCATAATTTAGTTCAAGTATTTGTTCTACCTTTTCATTAACATCTTTTTGTTTTGGGCCTGCGATTAATTTATCTTCTTCAAATAATTTTGCTTCATTAGTTCCTTCGTCTTTTAGAATTCTTTCCACTCTATAATTTTTGTTTTTATGGGTAAATTTTATTTTAACTTCGCAAATTTCTTGCTTGTTTGGTTTATTCATTATTATTTCTTTTAGGCTTATTTGTTTACTTTTTAATTGTGGAAAAGTTCCAAACAGTCCATAACTTAGTCCATTAACAACCGAGCTTTTTCCACTGCCCATTATTCCAATTATTAAATTAGTTCCTGCTTCAAAATCCAGGGTAGATTGGTGGTGTGTTCGCCAATTTTTAAGTTCAAGTGCAGTTATCATTAAAAGATTAGGATTGTAAATAAATAAAAAGTGTGTCTAAGTATTTTGCCACTTAGTTGTTTAAGAAATAAGTGTTGCGCCTTCCATTTCTACTTCTTGAGTTTGGCCAGGGATACTATTAATCGCTTCTTCTATTGCAGGGATAATTCCATCAGTTTTATCAGGAACAATAAATCCAATTTTAATAACTTCAATTCCAAAACCAATTGGAATTCGTTTTATATCTTGAAATTTAACATCAGGGATTTCTATTTTCTTTAATGCTTCTTCAACACTATTAATTTTTTCAGGTTCTGGGGAAACTTTAAAAATAACCATTGCTTTTCCCATTTTAAACCACTTACAATCCTTCAAAACCACAACTAGTGCATTTGTAAGCTTTTGCGGTAGCCTTACAATGATCGCATCTTACGATTAGTTCTTTTTTACAAACTGGGCATTTAAACTCAGTTTTATTGTTAGAAACTACTTTATTACATGATATACATTTTTTCATACGCTCACCAATTAATATATTAAGATAATTATAATTAAGTTTTATAAAGTAAGCTTTATAAAAGCAACTTTTTTAGTGAATTTTTGGGCCCGTGTGGCAATGGATAACCGGCATTAAACTTTAAGTAAAATTATAAATATTTGATTTAAACTTTTTTTATGAACTTAGAAATGACTCCTGATTTGGCTGAAATTTGTGGAATTCACGCAGGAGATGGGTATATGCGTAAACGTAACAAATTTTATGAATTAGAAATAAGTGGGGGATTTGATGAAAAAGAATACTATGATTTTCATGTTGTTCCTTTATTTGAAAAAGTATTTAATATTAAACTAAACGCACAATATTTTAAAACAAAAAAAACATATGGGTTTAGAATTTGTAAAAAAAACGTTTGCGAAAATTTACATGCTTGTGGATTTCCATTTGGGAAAAAAACAACAATAGTTACTGTGCCTAAACAAATTTTAGAATCAAGAAATTTAGATATTATCTATAGATTCATTAGGGGCGTGTTTGATACTGATGGCTGTTTATCTTTTAGAATGAGAAAAGGTTCAAGGTATAAAAAAATCCATACTTTGCGTCACACCTTACCCGAAATTACTTTTGATTCTTGTTCAAAAAATCTTAGAGATGGAATTAGTAAATTATTGATTCAAACAGGATTTCATTTTTCTTTTTCAGAAAGATGCTCTTCTATAAATAAAAACAAAATTTATAGATTATCAATTTTGGGCGATCAAAATGTTATAAGTTGGATTAGCAATATTGGGTTTAAAAATACACTAAAGTTAAATCGTTTTTTAATTTGGAAAAAATTTGGATTTTGCCCAAGCGGTTTAGACTTAAATACACAAAAAAAAGTATTATTTAAAAAAATTAACCCTAATTCATTTTATGCTACAAATATTAATCCATTAGAAAATAATCTTTCTAGCACTGCAACAAGACAATTGACTCGTTTAAAATACTTAAATGTAACAATTCCTAAAGAATAAAAACTCCTGCGTTTAAATTAGATTATGGGCCTATAAGATAATGGATTAGTCTATCTCCCTTCGGAGGAGAAAATGGGGGTTCGATTCCCTCTAGGCCCGTTAAATTAAATTGGAGTTGATTGTATGAGGGTTTTTGTTACTGGCAGTGATGGTTACTTTGGAAAACCATTGGTTGAAGAATTAAGTAAAAAATATGAAGTAATAAAGTTTGATATTAAACAGAGTAAAAATGTTTTGAATTATTCACAGTTAAAAAAAGAAATGATTGGCTCAGACATAGTTATTCACACTGTTGCAATACCTAAACCTGATGAAACTAAAGTGTTTGATGATTATATTCAACTTAATTGTATTGGTACAATGAATGCTGTTAAAGCAGCAATTGAAAATAAAGTAAAAAAGTTTATTTTTATTAGTTCAACTGGGTATTATGGTTGTGAAAGGGGAGTTCCAGTAAAACTTCCGCTTAAAGAAGAACAACAAATTATTCAAATGTATTTGAAAGCTAGTGACTTAAATTGCAGGCCTTGTGATTTGATGTATCCTCAGAGTAAAGTTATTGGTGAAAGTATTTTGGCATTTTATGGTTTGACAAAGCAAATTCAAGTTATTAGTTTAAGATTCCCTAGAATTGGGAATAAAGATGGGCCTTATGGCACTAAGGTGAGTTTTGAAAATGCTATTGGTGGAGTAATTAAAATTATTGAATCAGAAAAAGAGTTTTGGTTTGAAGCATTTAATGTTTCTGACAAATTAGATACAATTGATATTTCAAAAGCAAAAAAAATGTTGGATTATATTCCAAGATAAAAATTTTTAAATTCCTTCCGGGCCCGCTAACAATTTTTTAAAATCCATTTTACTTGAACTAATTCTTAATTAATTGAAAGTTTTTTTAGTCTGGAGTTTATATTTTCTAAATAATATCTAATCAATGATTCTAGTAAATAGTCAGTATTGGGGGGGGGTAATTTTTTTAATTAAATATTTGTATTATTTTCTATTAACCATTTATTATCTGCCGCAATTAAAGTATTTACTCGTTTAATTGATGATCTGACTGTTGCTTCTGTTAAATTAGTTTTTTTAGCAATTTCTTTTATTTCAATATCAGTTAATTTTTCGCGACCAAATTTTTCAGCAACCCTAATTATTTTCAAATCATTTATTGCTCGCTGTCTTGCGATTTTATTAGTAACTAAAGTGTTAACTGTTAGGGGGTGCATATGTTGCGTATCAAGTTGAATTGATATTTCTGCGAGTTCTGCTTTACAAGAATATGATTTGGCAATATTTTCAAATGTTATTTGTGTATGTTTACTATTGCGCGGATCACTAAAAATAATTTTACTTCCTTTTTTATTTAACAAACTTCTAATTGAACTTAAAATATTTCCCTTAGCATTTGCTACTGGAAAAGGCTCAAATGAAACAGTCCAAGAATAAATTAAAGGTCTTTGTGGTAAAAGTTGTGCATAAGCTTTAGTGTATTTCATTTTGTTTTTATATTTTCGTTTTGCAGTGCCAACCATTCCTTTTCCCGCGTCAGTAAATCTCACTTCACAAGTTTGAGCTAAAGAATTTGCCCATTCTCCTGAAAACCCTGCAACAAATAATATTTTTTCTCCTTTAATTATTCCAAGTTTTTGGGCCAGTTTAGAATCATTTGGTCTAATGAGATGTCTTTTGTGTCTGTTTGCGGTCCAAGCAGTTTTTAAACTTCTTAAATTTCTTCTAAGCCCTATAAAAGCACTTGAATATTTTTTCATTAGTATCACTCAAAACTTTCTTTTCCTTGTAAATATTTAGTAAAAAATTCAGCAAATTTGCCTTTATAATTTTTGATCATTTCTTTTTCATTAATAACTTTAGTATTTTTTAACATTTTTTTAATTGCTTTTCTTTCAGTTTTTTTATTATTTTTTATAAATTCTTCAATTAGTTTAATTGCGTTTGTTTGTTTTCTAGGAACTTCAATTATAATTCGTTCATTTTCAATTCTTGGCCCGCTTAGTATTATTTTTTTTTCTTTTAAAAATTTTTCTACATTTTCTGTGTCGCTTGCTTTTGGCCCAATTATTTTTTTAGCTTCTTGCAATTCTAAACTTTCAAGTTGAATTATAAAATAAATATCCTCTTCATCACTCCAAATGGTTTCTCTTAAAACTTTAAAATCTTTTTCAACTAAGTGTTTTGTTATTTTTTTTAAAAATCTTCTTAATTGCCCCCAAACAATATCACTTAAATCTTTTTTTGGGAATTTTGAATAAATTGCAATAAGTTCTTTTTTATTTAGCATTTTTCTAACTTTTTCTTTTTTCCAAGGAATTATTTTTTTTGGAAAGAAAAACTTTAAACTTGGGTTTTTTAAAAATAAAATTGAGGCTAGTTTTATTTTTTGAAATTGTTCTAAACTTAAAGCTGAAGCAACATTTCTATTTTCATCAACTGGATCTATTATAATTAAAGGTTGATCAAATTTAACTAAAGATTTTTTATCATTAAATGTAATTGTTGTTCCAATTTTCCAGTTTTTTGTTTCACTTAAAACATTTTCAAAAGTTTTATATTTCACAATTAAAAGTTCTGCACCATACCCTGGCAGTGAACAATTTTTTAAATCAGCTCCATACGCGCCAATTCCTTTTAAAAATTGTTTTAATAACCTAACCTCTTGTTTTTGTTTTTCGGTTAAACTGCTAATTATAAATTTATTATGAAATGGTGTTCTATCTACTGCACTTTTTTTTTCACTGCCACTTTTTACAATATAGCTTGGAACAATTTCTATATCAAAACCATTTATTATTCCTCTAATATAAGGGTGCTGCGAATACGCTTTCTCCCAAATATGCCCTCTAAAAACATTTTTTCCAATTTTAAGACCCTCTTTTTCAAGTTGTTTTGAGTCCATTTCTTTCTCAAACATTACAAATAAATCCAAATCTCTATCTGATTTTAAATGAGTATTTCTTGCACTTGAACCGCACCATTCTAAATGAGAATGATTTCCTTTCATGTTATTTATTTTTTCTTTTATTTGCAAAAATATCATTTTTTCTTCTTCTAAATCTTTTTTAGTAGGTGTTATTTTTTTTAATACTTTTAAATATATCTTTTCAAGTAGTTGTCTGTTAGATATTTGCATATTACAATTTACTTCTATCTTATTAAAAAAGCTTATTAAAAGTCTTTTTTTTTATTTAGAAAGAGTTTTTATACTACTTTTTATATATTCTAATTATGGAGTTTACTGATATTAAAATTGGAGAACTAGCTGAAACTGAATTTGGTAAAATATCTCGCGGCCTAACTCATAATTTTTATGAACCTAAAAAAATAATATTTTCTGAAGAAGAAAATAAGTTTTTAGCAGTTCTTGAAAAATTAATTCAAAGTAAAATTTCACTAACTGAGCTTTCTAATTTTAAAGGGCTAGATGAAAACTTTAGTGAAGAGTTTTCAGAAAAAATAATTTCTGTTGTTCAAATTAATAGTTTGCTTGAAAAACTTCCTTCAAAAGTTGTTTTTAATCATTTATTGTTAAATTTAGTTGAACTTATTTCAAAAGTTTTGTTTATAAAAAATAAGGTTCTTTTTTCAGAAACATTATTGCATAATTCAATTGGATTAAAACAATTATCTTTTTTTTATTTAGAAGATGAATTTGAAGAATTACTAGTTAATGATTTAAATTCAGTTTTTATATTTCATAAAGAATTTGGTTTTTGTAAAACAAATTTAGTTTTAGAAGAAAAGTCTTTTCTTAATTTATTACAAAAAATTTCTAATAGTGTTGGTAAAAAGTTTGATTCAGAAAATCCTTTGCTTGACGCAAGGCTTGCAGATGGTTCCAGAGTTAATGCAACAATGAATAATGTTTCTCCAAGAGGAATTTCTCTAACGATTAGAAAGTTTTCTTCAACTCCAATAACGATTATAGATTTAATAATTAATAATACAATTTCAGTTGACGCTGCAGCATTTTTGTGGATGATGGTTGATGGTTTTGGAGTAAACCCTCAAAATATTCTTATTGCTGGTGGGACTGCTTCAGGAAAGACAACTATGCTTGATGTTTTATCAAATTTTATTAGATTAAACCAAAGAGTTATTTCAATTGAAGACACACTTGAAATTTCTTTACTAAATAGGGAAAATTGGGTTGCTCTTGAATCAAAACCTTCAAAATATGAAAACGTTTCAATGAATGATTTATTAAAAAATTCTTTAAGAATGCGTCCTGATAGATTAGTTGTTGGTGAGGTTAGGGGTAGTGAGGCTCTAACTCTTTTTACTGCGATGGATAATGGGCATGCAGGAGTTTTAGGGACTTTACATGCTAATTCAGCAAGAGAAGTAATAAATAAACTTGAAGAGGCTCCATTTTTAGTTCCAAGCTCAATGCTTCCTTTAGTTGATTTAATTGTTGTAATGAAAAGAACTTATTCAAAAGAAGAAGGAATATCAAGAACTGTTTTAGAAATAGCAGAAGTTGCAAGAATGGAAAAAAAAGTTTTGCTTGCTAATGTATTTGAATATGATCAAAATAGGGATTTACTTTTGAGAACTGATTTGCCAAGCCATGTGCTTGAAAAGTTTTCTAATCAAAATTCATTGTCTAAAAATGAAGTAAAAAAAGAAATTGAAACAAGAAAGATAATTTTAGACTGGATGATTGAAAAAAAAATATTTAAGCCTAAAGAAGTTTTAGAAGTAATTCAAAGTTATTATTTTGACCCTAAAAAAGTAATTTCAATGGTTTATGAAACTGAAAAATAGGATTTATTAAAATTTATTTAAGTTTTATTTCTTTTTTAATTTCTTTTTCAAGATCTTTTAATGTTTGTTTATTTTTATTAAATTTTTCATTTGATTTTTTTACAATAAATTTTAAAAAATTTAAATCAATTAAAGTTTTTTTATTTTCTCTAACTGGCATAGTAATATTATGGCTTCCAAGTAGTTCTATAATAAATTTTCCACTTTTTGCAACTTTAATTCCGGCTCTT
>CAZBHA010000008.1:9874-21423 GCA_964491675.1 uncultured archaeon | reverse complement strand
TATTGGTAATGCCTTGCCTGCTTTAATTTTTTTAGCATTAATTAGAATTTATCCAGAATATTCCCTTGCCTTAGAACTAGGTTTTTTTGGAGCAATTTCTGCAGCACTGGCCGACACTTTATCTAGTGAAATAGGTTATTATTCAAAATCAAAGCCTAGATTAATAACAAATTTAATGGAAGTAGAAAAGGGAGTTGATGGTGGAGTTACTGGGCTGGGTGAATTTGCGGCATTTATTGGGGGACTTATAATTGCAATTCTTCATTTTTTCTTTTTTAATAACTTTTTATTTGCGGGAGTAATTGTGTTTGCAGGGCTTATTGGATCTAATGTTGATTCATTTTTTGGGGCTACTTTTGAAAGAAAAAAGATTTTAAACAACACACACGTTAATTTACTAGGTGGACTTGCAGGAGCAATATTTGCTTTTATAGTTGGTTTACTTTAGATTAAGTGATTGAGATGTATTTTGATTTTGTAACATTTTTTTTAATTCTTTTTGCATATCTTGTTCCATTATACATTTCAAATTCGTCTCCCTTAATTTTTTATTCAAAAATTCCTAAAAAATTTAATTTTCCACTAGATTTTAATTTAGAGATAAATAAAAAAAGAATTTTAGGGGATGGGAAAACAATTTTTGGGACGTTGATTGGAATTAGTTTTGGGACTATTGCAGGGGCGATATATTTTTTTATTTCTCCAATTAATTTAATAATTCCTAATTATTTAGCACTAGCTTTTTTGTTAGCGCTTGGTGGAGTTAGTGGGGATATTATTGAAAGTTTTTTTAAAAGAAGAATTGGGCTTAAAAGAGGAGAATCGTGGATTGTTTTTGATCAAATAGATTTTATTTTGGGTGGTTTAATTTTAAGTTTGCTTTTAAGAATTCCAGAAATAGAAATAATTGTTTTTATTTTAATACTAACTCTTTTTGCACACCCTTTTTCAAATTGGGTTGCATTTAAAATAAAATTAAAAAAAGTTCCGTGGTGAATAAATTGATTTCAAAAGAAAATAAAGAAATTAGTATTTTTATAATAAAGTTTTTTTTATTATTTAGTATTTTATTTTTTATAATAGAATTTACTAATTTAACTTTTTTAAATAACTTTTTGGCAGAATATTCTGCTAAATTTTTTGGCCTAGATTATTTTTCAAATATTATTTTTGGAGAAAATATTAATTTTGTTGTAACTAATCTTTGCACTGGGTTAGTTAGTATTGCAATTCTTTTTAGTATAATTTTTGCATTTAAAAAACCAAGTAATATTAACAAAATAATTATTTTTGTTTTGGGGGCTTTAATTTTATTAATTTCTAATTTTTTTAGAATTCTTTTTGTTATATTTATGGCAAAAAATGGTTTTGATGCAGAACTAGTTCATTCAATAACTTGGTTTATTATGAGCTTTTTAATACTTATTTTTTGGTTTTATGTTAATAAGTTAATACTAGGGTATAAGAAATTAAATCAATTATTAAAATAATTATTCTTTTTCTATTTTATCTACAATCTTTTCAATTATTATTGTGAAAGCAGGTCTAGTAATAAATACACCAATTAATGCCCCAACTATAGCTACAGTTGCAAACCCATACAATTTATCTATTCCTGGGAAGGTTCTTGCAAATAATATTATTGGAATCATTACTGCAATCATAGTGAATGCAGAAGTCATTATTATAAAAAGAGCTGATTTAACTCTTTTTAATAAAGATTCTTTAACTTTTTTAGATTTTGCCATTATCTCATCAGTGATTACAATTTCTGAATCTACTCCTGTTCCAATTGCTGTAATTAATCCAACAAATGCTGCCAAATCAAGAGGTCTTCCAGTCCATACAATAAATCCTAAATTAATTATAACTTCACTAGTTCCAATAATAAATATTGGAATAATTAATTTCCAATTTTTATATCTTATTGCAAGTACAAGTCCAATTACAATGAAAGCAATTATTGCCATGATAAATACTAATGATTTAAATGATTCTCCAAGTGAAGCTGAAATTGTTTCTCTTGAAATTGTTTTTACTGGAGTTGGTAATGAACCACTTTCAAGTAATATTGCTAGTTCTTCTAAATCATTTTGTGCTTCTTCAAAACTATCTCTTTGGCCACTAATATAAAGTGTGCTAAATCTTTTTGCTTGATCAATAGTTGCTACATTTTGATTTGTTATTCCTTCTGTTAAACTAATTATTTGTTTAGCATTAATAACATTCCAAATCCATGGTTGATTTGTTGTTATCGGAATTATTTCAACACTAAAGTCTAAATTTTCTAAATCGCTTTTAATTAAATTTTCTAAATCTTGTGAAATTATTACTTGACTAATTTTTTGTTGAGATTTTATTTCGCTTAATAATTCAGTATTAAGTGTTCCATCAAAAACAATTACATTTAATTGAGAATCATCTATTACTAAATCAAGATCAGTTTCTATTGGAATATTTAAGGCTCTGTCTCCTAAAAATATATATTCTTTATCAAAATCATATTGGTCTTCACTAATTATTATTATTGCTTTTGGTTTATCTAAGAAAAAAATTGTCTTTGCACAATCATAAATTGGTTGTCCTGTTGTAGTAAAAGAAACGGGAGTGCATTGGTGAAAAGTTTTTTCAGTAAAACTTTCAACGGCCTTGTCGTTTAAAACAAAAGGTAGTCTCCATTCAAAAGAAGTTCCTTGTTGATAAACTCCATAACTATTGTCTCCTCTTAAAACTCTTAATATTTGATCTCCTGTAAAAATAGTTTCTCCATTAATTGTTGCTTCGAATTGTCCTTGTTGGCGAATTCTAGATTCAATTTTTTCAATTTCACTAGTTTGGGTTTCAGAAAGTTGTATTACAATAAATTTATTTCCAATTGGAGTAATTATATTATCTTTTAGTCCACTAGGATCTATTCTTTGAGAAATAATATTTGCGATTCTATTTATTTCGTCAACTCCAACTTCATTTTGTAATTCAATTTGAAGAAGAGTTCCTCCTTCAAAATCTAAACCTAATTTTATATTAGTATTTTCTAAATATCCTTCTCTTTCTCCACTAAAATTAACAAATATTAATCCAAGTGCGAAAAGAAGTGCAAAAATTAAAAGCATCATTCTCCAGCTTTTTAGAAGTTTCATTTTTTAGCCTCCAAAAACCAGATTAATAATGGTGCGTTTAATAACCAAGTTGAAATTACATCCCCAATTAAACCAAAAAATAAAATTGCTGAAATGTGATAGATTATTTCTATTTGATAAAAATAAGAAATTATTAACATTGGAACTAATGCAGCAAGAGTAGTTCCTGTCATAGTAAGTCCAGTTTTCATTGAAATTGTTGCTCTTTCTTGAGCAGTTCCAGTTTTTTCTTTTAATAATCTAGAAGTAAGCATAATGTCAGTATCAACTGAATAACCAACTAAAAGTAAAAGTGCAGGGAGAGTAGTTAGTGATAATGGGATATTTAATAGGGCCATTCCTGCTAGTCCTGCAATTACATCAAAAATCATTGCTTGAATTATTCCAGCACTTGGTACAATTTGTCTAAATGCAATAAAAATTACTAGTGTTAATAAAATAAATCCAATTATAGAAATTTGTAATATTCCATTAAATGATGCCTGTCCAAGAGTTGGTGAAATTTCTCTTTGTTGAAATTCAGTATCGCTTTTTAGTCCTAAATTTGTAATTAAACTATTTTGTAAATTAGTATAAAAATTTTTTTTAAATTCACTTAATGTATCTTGTGCTGCAATTAAAGCTAACCTAGAATTATCAAAATTTCTTTCTTCTTGTCCTAGCGTAGTTAATATTTGATTAGATAAATTAATTGAAGTTTCTTCATCATCAAGACTTCGTTCTGCTTGACTAAGTAAATCTTCTGCTAAAACAATTTTTGGATCCTTGCTATACTGGATCCAAGCTCCATAACCAGTTGGCGAAGCAATTATTGAAACACTTAATTCTGGTAAATTAAATTCACTTAATGCGTTATTTACTGCATCTGCAGTAATTTCTTGTTCTGAACGCATAATAATTAAATTTCCTCCAGTTATATCAATTCCTAGTCCAACACCAGGCGCTATAAAAATTAAAAAAAGCATTGGAATTAACAATAGTGCCGGAATAAACATATATTTTTTATAATTTTCTTTAAAATAATCATCCATTTAAAATCACATTAAAATACGCTTTTAGATATAAATTAAAAACTGCCTAAGCCTTAAATATGTTATGTTGGGCAAAAAATTAGTAAAATCTAAAAGTAAAAAACCTCAAACTCGTATTAGGGTGGGGGCAATTGCAACTGAAAAAGGAACACTGGCTTTTGTTAAAAGCAGGGGATTTGAAAAGTATGTAAGTGATTTTGTTTTTACTCAAGTGTATGTTTCAAAAAGAGATTTAGCTAGGGCAAAAAGAGAAACGGCTCTATTTAAAAAATTTTTTTTAGAACACCCTAGCGAACAAATAAGAACTATTGCTATTAAAAAATATGAAAGGACTATGAAGAAATTAGGTGTAAAAAAATGAATTTAAAAACAATTGAAGAACCAAAAAAATTACTTGATATTGCTTTTTCAAAAGGAAGAAAAGCTGCTGCCAATTACCCAAAACAAAAAACTCACTTTTATACAATGAAAGGAAAAGAAATTGCAAAAATAGATACTTCGGCAACTTATTTAGAAGAAGTTTTAAGTAAAATTGTAATTGATTTTCCAAGCATAAAAACACTTCCTTTATTTTATCAAGATTTATTTAAATTAATTATAGATCAAGATGAGTTGAAAAAATCTCTTTCAAATATTACATCGGTTTCAAAAATAATTAAAACATTAAGACGAGAAAAAATAATTAAATTAAAAGAATTAAAATTTGAAAATGGTTCAGTAACATTTGCAAAAAAAATTTCTAATGAATATTTTGGAAGAACATCTTCATTAATAAAAAGTTTAAAACATTCAATTACAATTTACAATGAATCTGTTAAAAAATTAAAAGAACTTCCAACAATAAGGGCTGACGAAGAACTTTATATTTTAGCAGGATTTCCAAATGTAGGAAAAAGTACTCTTTTAAGTAAAATAACTGAATCAAAACCAAAGGTTGCAGCTTACCCTTTTACTACGCAAGGATTAAATGTTGGGATTTTTTTTAAAAAGTTTTTACCTTGTCAAGTAATTGACACTCCTGGACTTTTAGATAGAGAATTACATAAAAGAAACAATATTGAAAAAAAAGCAATTAGTGCATTTCAATATTTAAAAGGGACAATATTATTTGTAGTTGATCCAACTGCTTCATTAATTGAGCAAAAGCAATTATTCTTAGAAGTAAAAAAATTATTTAGTGAAAAAGGATTTATCGTAGTAATAAATAAAACAGATCTTGCAACAAAACAAGAAACTGAAGATTGTATTAAAGAATTTAAAGATAATTATTACATTTTGGAAGGAAATGGTTTAGATAATTTAAAACAAGAACTCTTAAAATAAGCAATAAGCTAATTTAAATCAAAATAAAATAAATTTAATAATATTAAAGTTCTATTTAAAAAAATTTGCTTTGCTAAATTGTTTAGTCACGCGGATTTTAATTTAATTGTTCGCACTGACACTGGTGAAAAAAATGGAAGAAATAACTGAAATATTAGAAGACATTCTTTCTGATAGAACTGTTCCTAGAAATATTAGGGCTCAAATTGATACTGCAATATCAAAAGTAAAACAAAATACTGACACTAGTTTAAGTGAAGTAATTTATTTACTGGATGATATTTCAAACGACATGAATATGCCTGAACAAACTAGGACTGATATTTGGCATGTTATCTCGCTAGTGGAAGAAGCGAAAGAAAAAATGAAATAACGCTTTTGACTAGATGGAATACTATGCAAGATTTGTTAAATTATGCTGAAAAAAACGGAATTGTTCTTTCTAAAGATTCTGCAGATTTACTTTCAACTAATTCTGATTGGAAAAAAATTATTGATGAACTATCTGGCGAAGGATTAATGTTTATTGAAACAAAAGATATTGAGGCAAAATTAACTCGCACTAAACTTGCTCAAGTTAAAAAAGTTGTAGAAGTAACTCACACTCGATTTGATGCGATTGCAAAAAGTAGGACGCCTAATTTTAGAGTAATGAGTGAATATGATATTACTGGACAAAGTTTAAGTGAGGGTAAGGTAAAAGATTTTTTACAATTATTTAGAAGTAAGTATAATCTAATTTCTCAAATGCTAAAAAAAAGACATAATCTTTCTCCAATTCCAATTGCAAATTTAAAAGGAGTTAGAAAAGGAGAAAGTGTTGATTTAATTGCAATGGTTAACAAAAAGTGGAAAACAAAAAATAATCATGTTGCATTTGAAGTAGAAGATTTAGAAAAAAAATGTATTATATTAATAATGGAAAAAGAAATTGAATTAAGCAAAAAAGGAGAGCATGTTTTAGAAGATAATGTTGTTGGAATAAAAGGCACAAAAATTGGTGATGATTTTATAATTGTAAAAGAAATTTATTGGCCGGATTTACCAGTTAGATCCGCTAAATTAATTGATGAAGAAGTTTATTCTGCAGGCACTGGAGATTTTCACATTGGGAGTAATCACTTTTTATCAAAAGCTGTTGAAAAATGGATTGATTTTATTAATGGGCGAGGATTAAATTCAAAACAACTGGATCGTGTAAGTAGATTACAATATCTTTTTGTAAATGGAGATAATATTGCGGGAGCTGGAGTTTATCCGGGACAATTTGATGATCTTGAAATAAAAGATATTTACAAACAATACCACGCTTTTGAAGATATAATGTTACAAGTGCCTGAGTATATTCAAGTTTTTATTTGTCCAGGGCAACATGATGCTGTTAGAAGAGCAGAACCCCAACCAGGAGTCTCAAAAGAATTTGCGCCAAGATTACATGCTTTAAAAAATTTTCATTTTATTTCTTCTCCTTCTTGGGTTGAAACTGAAGGATTAAAAAATTTAATTTATCATGGAGCAAGTATTCACGATTTAATTCAAAGTGTTTCTTTTTTGCAAATGGATAAACCTCAAGAAGGAATGGTTGAATTATTAAAAAAAAGAGATTTGATGCCAAAATATGGTGGAAAAAATCCTTATGTTCCTGAAGGAAAAGATTATATGGTTGTAAAAGAAGAACCTGACATTGTTTGGATTGGAGATATGCACCATAATGGGTATGCAACATATCGTGGAACTACAGTTCTAAATTGTGGTTGTTGGGAAGCACAAACTGATTTTGAAAAAAAGATTGGGCACACTCCAACACCTGGAATTTTTCCAATGATTAATCTAAAAACTAGACAAATTACTGAAACTTATTTTTTAAGAGATAATGTTCAAAAAGAAATTGCGCTTGAAACAATTGTGGAGGAAAAAATATGACTGAAGTTTTATTTCCTGCAAAACCACACATAAAAAAATATTTTCAAATTATTCAAAAAGAAGCGCACGCACAATATGAACTTGCAAAAAAAATGCGTGCAATTGGAAACGATATTAGTACAAAAGTAGAAATGACTCCTGCTGTGGACCTAGCAGACAGAGCAGAAACACTTATTGAACTTCCGGGGCTAGCAAAAAGATATCGTGAAGTAATTAAAGAAGTTGCTGGGAGAAGAGAAGCGTATTTTCAAATATTTAGAGAAATAATTGAACAAAAATGGTGTAAAATTCCTGATGATCAAAGGCGACTTGAAATTGGAATCAAAGCATGTTTATTAATTGAAACTGAAGGAGTTGTTGTTGCGCCACTGGATGGTTTACCAAAAGTTGAAATAAATAAAAATCCTGATGGATCAAAATATGTTGATATTTATTATGCTGGGCCAATTAGAGCAGCTGGTGGAAGTTCAACAGTAATACCATTAATTTTGGGAGACCTTGGGAGAAAATTATTAAAACTAGATAAATACAAACCAACAAAAGATGAAGTTGAGAGATATGTTGAAGAAGTTGCAATTTATCAAACAGAAATTGTTTCTCGACAATATATGATTCCTGATAATGAAATAAGAATAATTGTAGAAAATTGTCCAGTTTGTATAAATGGAACACCAACTGAATTAGTAGAAGTTTCGGTGAATAGGGATTTGCCAAGAATTCCAACTAATAGAATTAGGGGCGGAGTTGGTTTAGTAATTTCTGAAGGCCTAGCACTAAAAGCACTTTGGGTATTAAACCAAGCAAAAAAACATGATCTTGAAGAAAATTGGAAATTTTTAGAAAAAATAGTAAAGGTTGAAAAAAAACAATCAGTTATTGAAATAAAGCCTGTTAAAAAACTTCTAGAAGGACTTGCTGCTGGAAGACCAGTGCTAGCATATCCAAGTACTTGGGGTGGTTTTAGATTAAGATATGGGCGAGGGAGAAATACTGGAATAATGGCCAAAGCAATTAATCCTGCAACAATGATTTTATTTGATGAATTTATTGCAGTAGGTACACATGGAAAACTTGAACGCCCTGGAAAAGCAACACAATTTTTTCCTTGTGATACTATTGATGGTCCAATAGTTTTACTTAATGATGGGGAAGTAAAAAAAATTAATTCAACTGCTGCGGCACAAGAAGTGAGAAATAGAGTTAAAAAATTAATTTATGTTGGAGACTTGCTTGTTTCTTATGGGGATTTTAGAAAAAGTGCACATCCTTTAATTCCAGCAGGGTATGTTGAGGAGTGGTGGGTGTTAGAATTAAAAAAAGCAATGAGTGAATTAAATTCTAAAGAAAAATTATTTGATTTTGATATTGAAAAAATTTTAATTAATCCAAATGATATCACTGAAAGTGAAGCAATTATAATTTCAAAAAAATTAAAAATCCCATTAAATCCAAAATTTATTCATTATTATAATGCATTAAATATAAAAGAAATAAAACTGCTACATAACTATTTATTATCTGCAACACTTTCAAAAGAAAAAATTATTCTAAAAAATGAACCAGAATTAAAATTGTTCTTAGAAAAAATTGGCTTGCCTCACAAAATAGAAGAAGAAAATATTGTAATTGAGGACTACTTAACAACAATCACTCAAACATTTTCTTTAAATGAAAAAAAAGAAAGTAATGCTCAAACAGTTTTAGATTATTTAAGTGAAATTTCTGGACTTATTATAAAAGATAAAGCAGGATCATTTATTGGAGGAAGAATGGGTCGACCTGAACAAGCAAAAAGAAGACAAATGAAAGGAAACCCTCATTGTTTATTTCCAATTGGACTTTCTGGTGGAAATATTAAAAGTATAAACAAAGCAATTGATGAACACAATAATGATACTGGATTAATTGATGTTGAAATTGCACAATATAAAGATGCAAATGGAAAAAAAACATTTTATTTTTTTGATGAAAAAACAAATAAGAGAAATATTAGATTAAATTATTGCTCACAATGTAAGGAAAGTTTTGAAGGTGAAATGTGTAAAAAATGCGGAGCAAAATTATACAAATCAGGAATACAAAAAATTAATTTACGCGAAATGGTAGTTAGTGCAAAAGAAAATTTAAAAGTCGCTCTGCCAGATTTAATAAAAGGAGTTAATGGATTAGTTTCTGATGGAAAAGATGCCGAGCCAATTGAAAAAGGAATACTTAGAGCAAGAAGAAATGTTCACATTTTTAGAGATGGCACAAGTAGATTTGAATTACTTAATGCAACAATAACTCACTTTAAACCATGTGAAATTAATTTAACTATAGAAAAAGTAAAAGAGTTGGGTTATCAAACAGATTATTTGGGAAAAGAAATTACTTCCACTGATCAACTAATTGAAATCTTTCCACAAGATATAATAGTTAATGAAACTTGCGGAGACTGGATGGTTGATGTTGCAAATTTTATTGATGATGAATTAGAACTTTTTTACAAATCAAATAGATTTTACAATGCAAAAACAAAAGAAGATTTAATTGGAACACTTTTGCTTGGACTAGCTCCTCACACTTCAGCAGCAGTAACTTCTAGAGTAATAGGTTATACAAAAGCCAGACTTGGTTTTGGACACCCATATTTTATTTGTGCTAAAAGAAGAAATGTTGATGGAGATCAAGATTCAGTAATGCTTTTAATGGACGGGCTGCTTAACTTTTCTCAAAAATATTTAGCAAATAGAAACGGGGGGAAAATGGATTCTGCAATTGTTTTTTCAACAGTATTAACTCCAACAGAAGTTGATGATGAAGTTTACAATATGGAAATTTGCACTTCATATCCTCTTGAATTTTATGAAATGGCAACTAAAATAGTTGAACCTTTTACTGATATTGTTGAAATTGTAAATAATCGCTTAAACACTGAAGAACAATATTCGGGGTTAGGGTTTACTCATAGTACAAATTGTTTTGATGAGGGGCCAAAAACTTCTCAATATATTCAATTAAAAACAATGGAAGAAAAGATTAATCGGCAAAATAAATTACAAAAAAAGATTTGGGCAGTTGATTCAAAAGATGCCCTTGAAAGAGTAATGGGATCTCACTTTTTGCCTGATATTATTGGAAACGCAAGAGCATTTTCTCGGCAAACTTTTAGATGCACTACATGTAATGAAAAATATCGTAGAATTCCTCTTTCAGGAATTTGTTATAAATGTGGAAAAGACACTTTGATTTTAACAATACACCAAGGTTCAGTTAGAAAATACTTAAAAATTGCACAAAACTTAGCTAGGGATGAAAAATTAAGTGATTATTTAATTCAACGTTTATTTATGATTGAAAAAGAAATTGATTCAGTTTTTAAAAATGATAAAGTTGAACAAACTGGGTTATTTGATTTTGTTTAAATTATGCGCTTTTTTCAATGCTGTTTTTATAATTAAAATAATGTTCTAATATTTTTTTTTATTTAATTTTGTAATTTTTTTAAAACACATTAAATAATTGTTTTTCAAGAGCTGATTTTATTTTTGTTGCATCAAAACCAAGTTTGATTAATCTAGTTTGTCCTTTAATTCCTTTTCCAGAATTAGTTACTAAGATAAGTCCATACATTTCAAGTTCGTTAATATATTGTCGATACCATCTACTAGTAATGCTTCGTTGATCAAATTTTTCTGCAAGTTTTAAATAACTTTCAAAAATTTCTCCACTAAATAAAACTCCTTTTTCAACTTCTCCACTTACTTTTGTAAAAGTTGGATTTTGTAAGGAAAGCTGACTTATTGCATAAAGTACTAATTGTTGTTGTTGAGGTAGAGTTGAAATCATTGAAATAATTATTTCTTCTTCAACACTAACTTTAGCTTTTTCAACTAAATTATCATCAACAAAATCAATTTCATCCATATCTGCAATTTCTCCAGCTCTTTGTAGTAACATTACTGCAGTTCTTGCGTCGCCACTTTCTTGCGCTGCAATTG
Organism: uncultured archaeon; assembly: GCA_964491675.1. Lineage (GTDB taxonomy): Archaea > Iainarchaeota > Iainarchaeia > Iainarchaeales > JAAZKV01 > JABIDZ01. The sequence goes on along the minus strand of CAZBHA010000008.1, from coordinate 10,026 downwards.
CTGCAGCTAGTGATATTGCACTATCTTTTACTGCATTTTCTCTAAATGCTTTTTCACTTCTTTCTTTTAAAATTTTATGAAGTTCAGTTGCATTATATGGTTCAAAAACCATTTCGCGTTCACAAAGAGAACTTTTTGTTCGAGGATCAAGT
>CAZBHA010000008.1:0-9864 GCA_964491675.1 uncultured archaeon | reverse complement strand
TTTTTAGCAGGTCTCCCTTCAACTTGTTGTCAAGTTCTTTTTCTGCCAAAAGTTAAATTATTACTAATTCCAATTACTGTGATTGATCCATCTGCAAGTTCATCATTAGCTCTTGATAAAGAATACATTAATTCATCAACATCTTTTACTTTATCAATTTCATCAAGTACTAAAATAGTGTGCGCTTTTTTTTCTCTGGAAAAATCAAGTAATTTTTCATAAACAAAACTTGCACTATATCCTAAAAAATCTTTTTCTGGATAAAAATTTCTCAAAGATTTTAATAAAACTTTATACTTTGATGGATGACTTCTGCAATTAATATAACAAGTATGCGCGGGTAATTCTTTTTTTACAACAAATTCATTTAATTGATCAACAACATGTTTTACTGTTGAAGTTTTTCCTGTTCCTGTTTTTCCATAAATAAAAAAATTATTTGGTTTTGCGTTTTTTACTACAGCTCCCAAATTCTGAGTAATTATTTCAATTTGTTTTTCACGAAAAGGTAAATTTTTTGGTAAATAATGTGGGGAGATAATATCTTTTTGTAAAAAAACACTTTTTTTACTTAAATGTTTTTCAAAAATGTTTTCTGAAAAATCAATAGTCTTTTCTTGTTCAATAGTTATTTCCATATTATCCCCTTGTGAGTGTGTGTTGGGAGGATAAACTCTAATACTTCCACTAATTTACTTCCACTAATAATATTGTGTAGTTTGATTAAAATCTTTTGTGTTTGAAAACCAAACCAAATTTGGCCCTAACAAAGGGTTTATATATTTTTTATTAGAAAATAATATTAAAGCGCTTTAAATGCGGGGTGATTTATTTGGGATTATTTGATAAAGTTATGGCAAAAAAAGAAGAACCAGTTGATCTAGAAGAATTCTTAAACAACTTGGATGAAACAGAAGACGAACATTATGAAGATGCAGACGCATTTGTAAAACCTATGGATTTAGTAGTTGATGCTGATGTTAATGCAATAATAAATGAAGCTAAGAGTGGAAACTTAGTTCTTGTAAATATTTCAGACTTATCAAAAAGAAATGCTTTGAAATTAAAAGAATTAATTGGCCAGGTTAAAGCTGAAGTAGCTGCTATTGACGGAGACATAGCAAGAATTTCTCAAGGAAGAGTACTTGTAACTCCTTCAAAAGTTAAAATAATTAAAAGAAAAGGACAGTGAATAGATGTATTTAGGCAATCCAATGTTGCCTGTTTTACTACCTGTTAAAGAAGCGCTACAAAAAGTAACAAAGATTTTAAAGGAAAAGAACTGGCAAGATTTTGAAATAGGTTCAATGAAGCTGGTTCTTACACCTTTTTTCTTTTATCAATATCACTATTTTTTAGAAGAAGAAAAAAATAATTCAAAAATTGTAACTCAAAGTGTTGATGGAGTTATTTCTTTAAATGCAAATTCTTTAAAGATTGATGAAAAAATTACAAAATTAATAAAAAATAAATCAAGTGAGCAAAACAACACTGCTCCGCAAGTAGAATTTTCTCAACAAGAATCTAACTTATCAAAAAAACAACAAGAAAAAGTTTTGATTATTAAAACAGCACAACATTTTTCTGTGCCAAAAGAAAATTTAGTTGTTTCAGACATTCGTCAATTTTTAGTCCCATTTTATGAAACTCAAATTACAATTAAAAGTCAAACTTATTCAATAGTGATTAATGCAATTGATGGGGGTTTGAGTGGAGTTGAAAAAATTCCTGAACGCGAAAAAGGATTTTTAGAAATTACCAAAGAAACTTTAGAAGAATTAACTTCTCCTACTGCTTGGGTTAAATATACTAAAGAATTATTATTGGATGCATCTAGTGCGGTGACAGTGAGTTCAAAAAAAGTTAAAATAGAAAAAAAAGAATCATTTAAGCCACTTAATTTATCTTTTTTAGAATCAAAATGGGTTTTAATTTTAATAATGATTCTTGCATTATTATTAATTTATTTAGCTTTTTTATAAATTAATTTCTTTGTTCTAAAAGTCCAGCACAATATTTTGATGAGTCATCGTCATCTAAAACAGTGTCTTTAATACTTCTTAAATCTTTAAGTATTTCTTCTTCATTCCAAAAAATAATCCATTCAACCAAATTATTTGTCCCATCTTGTCTTCTTGTAACACAAATTTCATTATTTTTTATTCCATTAATTATATCTGGAATTGCAGAAGAATTATTTACAATGTAATTTGAATTGTCTTTAGTAATTTCTAAATTACAATTATTCAAATTGTCGCAAGTATTATTTTTTCCAAATAAACTTTTTCCAAATCCAATATTTTTTGAATTTATTGTTGCTGAAAATGGATTTCCTGTATTATATATTGGTGAATAAATAACTGTTTGTAAATATTCTCTTCCATTTGTAAATCTGCTTAATCCAATGTTTGGATATAATTCAATTAAAAATTCGTTTGTTGCTTGAGTTGGATTATATGCAGTTAGTTTATCGTCTAGTCTATACACCAGTGCTTTTTCTTCAGTTAACATTTCACCACACCCATTTTCTAAATTACTTGCAAATCCTGTCCAATAACTAAAAGCACTTTCGCTAAGTTCAGTTAATTCGTCAGGGGATGTGCTAGTTATTATTAAATTATTTGAAATTGTTGTTTGATTTTTATCTACTTTAATAAAAAATGGAATTGCATAATTTGGATAAGTTTTAATATCACTAATTTCAAAATTAGTCAAATCTTGGTTAAAATACATTATTTGTCCTCTTCTATCAATTTGGGTTTGAGACAAAGTTGATATTTTTGATTGGATTTGGTTAGTTATATTTTCTATTCCTTCTTCGTAAAAGAACCAATCTAGAAGTGGTTTTCCACCATTTCTATTAAAATTTATTTGAATATTTAATTTTTCAGGATCAATCAAATTTCCACTTTCGTCAAAAATTAAATTTGATTGAAGATTTGGAGTAACATCTTCTGAAGCTAAATCACTAAAAACATTTGTGCCCCCAATAGTAGTTGGTCCAAACATATCAATATTTACTAAATATTTTCCAATTTTATATTTTTTTGTTGAAGAAATTCCATTTGAATCAAAAAAATCAACTTCATTAAACAAGTTTTTAGCTCTTGAAATTCTTTCTATTTGAGTTGCACCGCCTAGCATTTCAAATGGATCATGCTCAAATAATCCTTCTTCATCTGGAAGAACTGTATTGATATTTGAAAAGTTTACATTTCTTAAATAAATTTCAAAAGTTTTTTTATTATTTATTTCAGAATATATTTCATTTTTTTCAGTAACATCAGTAGTTTGTTCTGCACGATAATATAGGTTAAAAATTTCATAAATTTTATTTGCTAAAATTGCTAAAGTTTCTCTTTGAGAACAATACACCCAATTTTCATTTTCTGGAGAACAAATATTTACATCAAATCCGTCTGAAAAATTTGTATTAACATTTATTCTTGGGGCAAATGCTTCGCCAGTGTTCCCAATTAATCCATTATACCCTATGCAAGATTCTGAGTTTTGACTACTGTTAATTTTTATTTGAAAGTCTTGTTTATCTAAATAACCCATTTTTAATCTGGATATTCCTGATTCAACATTAATATCTTGATAATCTGATCCTAAATTTACTAAATTAGTAATATCATAATCTAATTTTAATTTATAATTAATTTCTTTTGGAATATTATTTTTTGGGATAGTTATTCTTGCTCCAATAATTAAAATATCATTATCTTTTGTTACTGTGTAACTATCTCGAGGGTCTATAATAGCGCATGTTGATCCGTCAGAACATTCAATTTCTATATTTTTAACAGTTAAATTAATAAAAGTTTGAGCTTTTATAGTATAATAAACATCTTTTATATAATTTCCAAACGTATCATAAAATCCAATTGTATCATCACCAAGAGGTAAAATAAAAAGTGATGCAGGGGGAGCAAAATAAAAATTTCTATCATTTAACATAAATCTTTCTGGTGTTTGACCAAATGTTCCTGCAATTGGTTCTTTCATTACTTTTAAATCAAGGGTATATCCACCCATTTTTTGCATTTGTGATTGAGTATTACCAAATTCATTAGTTATAATAAAGTTAATTTCATTTAAACTACCTTTTCCAATATATCTATCTGAAGCATTTGATAAATTAAAAAATGTTTCTGCATCACAACCAGGTGCATTTAAAGTGCAAGGGTGCTTGTTAAATCCTTTAGTAGTAGTACAATAAGGTAGAGATATACTACCAGCAGGGCCATTAGCAGGGATGTTAGTTATTTTCTTTGAATATGTATTATTAGTTATATTATTAATGTCTAATACTACAAAATTTAATGTTGTGTCTCTAACTCCATTATCACATAATCTATTATAATTTCCAAATTGACTAACATTTAATTGCGAATTTGAAAAAACAACTCTATTCCAACAAGTTCCATCAATACAAAGTGGTCTTGCTGAAGAAGGAGTCCAAGAGTAAGTTGGGTTTGTTGAAGTACTAAATTCATTAACATACCAACATTTTCCAGCATTAACTGTTATTGCAAGTAATAAAATAAAAAAAATAATTAAAATTTTTTTATTCATTTTTTTCTACCCCTATTTTTTACTATATTAAATAAAATAATTCCTGATATTAATATTAATAGTATTGCAATCCAAAATATTAAAGGTGTTGTTAAAATACCTAAAATTCCTTCGCTTTCTGTTGAAGGAATACATTGTGCAGTACAACAATCTCCTTGTGTTGAAATGTATGTTTTACTTGAACAAACAGTGCCTACTGGACAAATTTGCCCAGCACAACTATTTAATACATCATCTTCTCTTGCAAAAGTATCAGTTTCATTTAAATTTAAGTAAATAACCTTTTGTTGTTTTGAATCAAAATCATCAATTATTAAAGTATAATTATCTTTTTTTATAAAAAATGATTTTTCATAAATTCCATTAAAATTTACTTCTTCATTAATTACCATTAAATTATTTGCTCCAAGCAAGCGTATTTTTCCGTTTAGTTTATTTGAAATTTCTTTTGATAAAATAATTTGTAATTCTTCATTAATTTTATCATAACTATGTTGTATTTTCATTAATTCTGGAAATGCTTCATCATAATCAACAACCAATCCATCAAGGTCTATTTTAAAACATTCTTTATCATAAACTAAATTGTTTTTATTTATTTCAACACAAATTTTATCAAAATTTTTTGGTTCAATATTAAATTTTTTTGATTTAACTTCGCCAGTTTTTATTAGTGAATAAGTTTCTTCTTTTTCGTCAACTATTTGATCTTTATTAAAAACGCTCATTTTTAGTTTAAAATCTTCAAAGTCTGGGAATGTAAAATGATCTGGACTTCCTGAAAATAAAATTTCAATAGAATAATCTTTATATTTAAGCCCATCAAATAATATTTTTCTTAATTTAGAAGTTCCTCCTTCTACAATAATTCTATTTTTATAAATTGATAATATTTTTTCATTTTCTTTAAGTATTATATTTATTTCATATGCTGAAGGGATTGATGGTGAAATTAATTCTAAATTAAATTCAGTAGTTTCATTTGCTTTTAATTGAGGTAAATTAAAATTGTAAATTGTTTTTTCTTTAGAATTATTAAAAAGTTCGCCTTTGCAAAAACTTGCTGACCAATCACAAATTTGTATTTCTAATTTTAAATTACTTTTAGTAATATCTGTATCATTTGTAAAATAAATTTTTCCTAATAATGGTTCATTTGGTTTTTGTAAAAAACCAACTGGCCCAACAACATTATCTTTTCCAAAATTTGTTAATTCTCTATTAATATAAATATCTTTTTTTTCTTCTCCATTAACAATGAAGTTTGCACTTGCTGGGTTAAATAGTATTGCGTCTGATCCAACAAACATTGATTTTAAAACCCATGAATACGCATCAATATGGTATTTTCCAGCTTCAACTTTTCCAAAAGAAAAGTCAATTCTTTTAAGAGTTCTTGGCAAAATCCATTGATCTTCAAAAAATTGTTCTGAAATTATATTATCTTTAGAATATTGGGATGGATAATAATATTCTCCTTTTGCAAGTTGAAGTATTACTCTTTGGCCTATTAAAGGAAAATGTTCTCCATTTTCAATTAATAAATGACCTGTAATTTCTTCATCAGAATTAAACTCTGCTTTGTCTAAATTAACTATTATATATCCTTCCCACGCAGTATCTGCCAGAGTATATTGAATTTCAGTAGAAAAAATAAAATTTAAACTTAATATTAATACGATTAATATTGTTAATATTTTTTTCATATCCATTTTATTCATCACCACTTATTTTTCTGTCTGTTTCTATTCTTATTGTTACAAAATCATTTGCTGTTATAATTCCGTAAATATCTCCAGAAACTATAACTTCTTCTATTTTTCCTTTAATAATTGATTCATCGTCTATATATGGGCTTTGTCCAATATATTTAGCAAATAAAAATCCATTTTCTATCCAAACAATAACATTATTATTGTTAGTTATAATTCTATTTAATTTTGGGTTTAATCTTCCAATAAATTGTCCATTTTTAAACACATCCCTATTTTTCAAATCTTCTATTGTAGCGACGATAAATTTAACGCCTCCAATTTTTGGTATTGTATAATTACCTAGATCTATTTTTGCAGATGTTGTGCTAGTGCCAGTAACTTCTTCAACATATGTTTCATCATATTTTAATTTAGGATAAATTCCAAAAGATAAATTTGTATTAGTTGCTGGTGGATTTCCAATATAGTTAATATCTATTTTTGTTATTTGTTTGTTATTAATTGGTTGATAAAATATTCCTGCATACCAATCACCAGTTGCATTTAATAAAAAAGGAGGAGTTTGTCCCCAAAAGTTGTCTCCTGTATATATAAAAGTATCACTAGTTTCTGTTTTTCTAAAGGGATTAAGATAGAAATTACCATGTGGGCTAATTGTGTCACTGCTTCCGTCTGAATAAGTAAATTTTATATCTCCATCAATTTTTGCTCCATAATACTCAGGATTAAGCTGTGTGTTATCAAATATTCTAAATTGTATTTGTGTATATGCCCAATTATCTAATGATTCATCATGTTTAATTCTTGTTTGATTTAAATCAAAACTTACTATATATCTTGCAGTTCCGTCGCCTAAGTCTTGGATTTTGTTAGCTGCTAATTTATCTGCTTGAATTGTACTTAATTCGCCCATTGGGTTTTGAGTTCTTGTTCTTGTTTCAAAAGTTCTTTGTGCGCCGTCAAGTTCAATTTCAACATCAAAATTTGCATTTCCAGTTGTTAAATCATTAATTGGTTTTATTGAATAGCCAAATGCTCTTAATGTTAAATCTGGGATAAAATAATCATTAATGTCTCTATAAAAACAAAAGTTTTTTATTTCAACTTCTTTATCAGCAGAATCTGTTTTAAAATCAAATTCCGGCCAACCAACAAAACCAAAACATTGTTTTGAATTTATTAAATTTAGTGAAAAAGTGCTTGCATTACTATATAAACTTCTATCTTCAAATTTGGCTTTTACATAAATTGGGAATAATCCTAAACGATCAGTGAAATTAGGTTTTGGTGCATTTGAATTATATGAAACATTTTTCCCAGTTATTTTAATCTTAATTTCGGAAGTTGAAGGTAGTGTTTTTATGTTTTTACAAGTAGTATCATCAAAATAATTACAAATAAGTCCAGTGTCTATAAATAATGAAACATCATTTTCACAATTATTTTTTATTGTTAACTCTATGTCATTTCCCCAATCTAGTAAAATTTCTTGGTCTTGAGTTGTTTGTATGTCTGAGTTATAAATATCAACACAAGCAAGAGTTGGATCTTGAGTCCCTCCTGTTCCTGCATGTATTGTTTTAAAATAATTTTCGTAAAGTTCAGAATCATCGCTTTCTTTAGCTTGTATTTCTATTTCTAAATAATCTCCACTAACATAATCTCCAGGTAAAATTAATTCAAATTGTTTTTTATTTTCTTTTAAAATTGTGGTGTCTGTATTACCCACTTCATGAGTAATATAAGGGTCTGGATTTCCATCTTTATAAACTTTAATTTTTAAATTTTCAATTATTGGATCAGCAGTGCTTAACCCTGAAAGTGGTCTAATTGTTCCACCAAACTTTTGATTTGCAACTCCTACTAAAAAGTGATCGTGATCTAATGTAATCCTTTTTCCTTGCGTGCTAACTGTTAAAAAGTAAATTTCTTTTTTATTTTGTCCATGTTCAAAAACAATTACAATTTTGTTTGTGGCTCGATTTTGTGGAAAATTAAAATCTGTTGAGTAAGTTTTACTTGACCATGGAGTTATTAAATCATTACTTGCAAGAGTTTGGGTTTTATCTCCATTTGAAAATAAAATAATTCCATTAGGGGCATTGAGTTCAGTAAATAATTGATTTGCACCTGAGTATGAGTAAAGTGTTATTTTAACATTATTTAGTGTACTTGCTTCTTGATTATAAATTTTAACTTCGAAAGTATTTTTTTCATTTGCAGTAACTCCAATTTCAGCGATATTATTATCAAATATTATTGGAGTATTTCCAACTTGTGCAGTTAAATGAATTCCTTCTCTAAATGGAACTCCAACTTTTATTCTTTTTTCTTTTAAAGAAGTTTCTGAAGAGCCTAGTTTGTTTTCTTCTTTTGCTCTAAAATTAAAAATTATTTCATTTTTGTCGTCTGGGGGTAAATTAATAGTAAAATCTATTGCTAAAGAATACTTAGCTTTTTGTAAATATTGTGTGCTTACATTTGTATTTGTCCATTTACTTCCTGCAACTATTTTTGTAGATGTATTACAATCAGTATTTCCTAAATAATATGTTTCATCTCTTGTTTGGGTAGTATCTTGCCCAGCATTAGTACAACCAAAAGTGTTAATTTTATTTTTGTCCTGAATTGGGTTTATATAAATATTATCAATTGTTGCATAATCTATTCTAATCATTTGTAAAAGTGTATTATAATCAATACCATCTTTTGTAATAAATGCATCAACTTGTGCACGGTATTGATTTTTATCATTTAGTGTGTGTATTTTGCTAATTGGTTCAGCCCAAAGAGGGTCACTAGTTTGATAAATGTCCTTCCAAACTATTGCAACATTAATATCAACTCCAGCAGGATCAGTTTCATATTCTATCTCGCTTAATTTTGTTAAAATTAAATTAAATTCATTTACTCCATTTACTAATTTGTTTGTTTGTGAATCGATTGTTAAAAATTGGGTTGCATAATTGTTAGCATCAATAATGATTTGATAATTGTTTTCTTTTGAATACAAATTACTTTCAAATTTATTACTTAAAGCCCCTAATTTTTCTTTAAATTCCAAAGTTGTAAAGTCAGAATTTGCTTGGTATAAATTCACATTTGCATTAGTTATAATTTGGCCTGAATTATTTTTTAAATTTAAAACAATTTTACTCAAATCAACTGATATTACTACATTAAAATATATTGTTTTATTTGCATCTAAAAATTCAGTATTTGTTGAAACTCCACTTGCACTTCCATATTCTGCTTTGGCAAAATAATTAACATCTTTTGGAAGTCCGCTAAAACTAGCATTTCCATCAGCATTAGTTTTTTTAACTATCATTGGCACTTCCTTTACTCCAGCTATTTCTTTTGCAAAAACAATTGCATCAGCATTTGCTAAATTTTTAATTATACTTTCTGATTGTGATTTTACATTAATTTCTGCAAATCCACTATTAGTTGCATCTGCTTTTTCTAAAATAACTGTTTGCGGCCCAGCGTCAATTGTATAAAGGGTTGGTTTTAAAACTTTGATTAAATATCCTTCTTTTTCAATTACTACTACTAGTTTATTTTCATC
>CAZBHA010000007.1:16174-22193 GCA_964491675.1 uncultured archaeon | reverse complement strand
GGAAGTTATTACACACAAGCTGCTGGTGGAAAAGGATTATTAGTAGGCGCATGGGGAACTGGTACTGCAACTACAAATGGATTTGCATGGAGAATTTTAGATCCATCAACAACAGTAACTTCAAATAAAATTGGTGATGGAATAAATGTTACTGGAATTTCAGATAGATAAATTTTTAAAAAATTAATTATTATAATTAACTTTTTTTATTAATCTTATTAAATTGTAAATAGTGGGGAACATACAAATTTTTCACAATTAAATAAAAAGAACATACTTAAAATATACTTACCAACCACTTAATTTTAATAAAATATTAAAGTTTAAATGATTATTACCTAATACATTCTAATTTAGCTATATTAATTTCATCATTTAAAGATTTATTTAACGTTTGGGAATTTATTTGATATAATTTTTCTTCTGGCCAATAATAAATTTCTCTTTCACCTAAACTTGATACACAAACAGCTCCAGATTCAACTGCATCAAACAATGATCTTAGATCATTTAGTTTACTATACCCCTCAATACTATTGTATGGCATCCCATTAATTCCATCTAACCTAGCCAATCCATTACTTGAAGATCCTGTAGAAATAATATTCCCTTTTGAATTAGTTTGGTAAAAAATAGAAAAATCAGTATCTTGCGCAGCATATGCAATCGTTTTAACAAGTACATCCCCACTTATTAATGCTTGGTCAAAACCAATGGCATAGTTTTTACCATTTAAAAAGTCAGGGGAATCTTTAAGATAGTCCATTAAATTTCCTTCAAAATCCTTACACCCAACAATCGAATTAAATAAAAATAAATTATGTGTTTTCCCATTTAATTTATTTTTACCACTCAATAAATTATATTCAAAAAATGGAAATTCTCCAACATCCGCATTTAATTTAAACAATAAAGGAGTTGCAAGTGTTGGTGAATTTATAATTGATAAATTATTATTTTTGAAATCAATAATAAATAATTTTGACCTATTTGATTTTACTGAATTTAATTTAAAAATATCTTTTTGTTCAACATAATTTATTTTAAACAAAGAATCTCTTTGATTATTATTTAAAGAAATATTTTTAATTAATTCAAAATTTGAACCCGAACTAAGTGAAGTTCCATAAAATCGTCTATCATTATCTAAACTTAACCCCACCCCCCCATTAAAAGGAGTATAATAAAAGGGCGAATAATTATCATTTATTGGTTTTATTAAATCTAAAACAACTTTTATTTTTGAATTAATTCTACCTTCATTTATTAATGGAAATTCTTTAAAATCAATTAATAATTTTATATTATATAATCCAGAATCATTTGTAGAAAAATCATTTTTTGGCAATAAATCTATTTCATTTGATGTGAAATATAAATAATCCGAATTTTTAAAATATCTTGAAACTCCATTAATTGGATCTAAAAATGCTATAGGTGCATCAAAAAGTTTTTTTGTATAATACTCAGTAAAATCATCTTGAAATTCTAAACCAAACCCATCCCGCATTAAATTTACATTAAAATCTATAAATTCAATAAATTCATTAATATTATTTATTTTTTCCAATCCCAAACTATCCTCAAACATATTTATATTTGAATTTGATGAGCCTACTAAATAATAATATAATGCTGGTTTATTATCATATAATTTAGTAGAAAGAGGCAAAAAACAATTTTCTGAAAAAATGTCTAAATTAAAAATTGGAGGGACAACTTTTTCTAAAATTAAGTCAGCTGGATTTTTTGGACAAATTGCTTGGTTATTTGTTAAAAACTCATTTATACTTGATAATTTTTTACTTATTAATATTGAAAATTGAGTTGCATCTAAATAATTATCTTTTATTGATGCAGGAGTTATATCATTCCAATCCCAACCAAGTATTATTTTAGGAAGAGCATCTGGACCAGTATTACCCAGCATTAAAGAATTTTCACAATTTGAATTATAATTGGGTATTGCACCAGTTCTTTCTTTAGCATTAAATTTCATATGAAATTTATATTCTTTTTCAATTATACTAGTGCTTGGTATGTTAAATGGTTGGAATTTATTTGTCAAATTAATTGGTGAATCAAAAACATGTTCGTCAAATTTTATTGATATTGTTGCGTAAGAATTTTTTTGTAAATCATCATTAACAAATAACAAATCTACTATTTGTGACTCAAAAACATCATTTACTTTTGCGTTTTTAAAAACCCATTGCAAAAGAACTCTTTAATTAAATTTGTTTTATATGATGGTAAAATTAAATCTATTTTATTATCACAATCTTCTTTAATATCAGAAAAACTAATTTTATTTATTGAAGCATTATTTTCACTAGAAAAAATTATTGGACCGGTGTTCTTTGTAGTATATACTCCCCCATCATAAGCTCCATTAATAAAACCATTTAAAACCAAAGTTGAAACTAAACCAACTAATCGTTCTCTATTATAATTTCCATAATCTTGGGAAAGAGAAAGTGAATTTAAATAAGTAGCTGCATCACTTAATTCTTTTTCCAAATTTGACAAATTGTCTGCTGCTAAAATTGCAATTTCTAAATCAGTAATTATATTTATTACAACTATTTCAAACTCATATAATTCATCAATTATTTCTGAAAAAAATTCAGTAGCATTTACTAAATTATCAACATAATCAGAAGTTAGTTGTTCATAAGTTTGATAATATTGATAAATTGAATTTATTGTTCCAATATTATTCATTAAACTTGCGTATGTACTAGTTGCTTTTGCTTGTGCTGTTGCAACTGTAGATTGTGCTGAAATAATATTATTTAAAGTTAATTGATTTGTATGACTACAACTTAAATTGTAAGAAATACAACCTGCTCCAACTTTACAAGATTGACTAGCAGGAGGATAAACCATTGCTTCACAAGCAACACATGTACTAATCATTGAAGTTGCTGCAGTTTGAGCAGTAGTCAACCCAGTTTGTGCATTAGCTAAAGAAGTTCTAATAATTTCAGCTTTTGTTTTTATTATTCCAGTTAAATTAATTAAATCTAAAACTAATTTAACAGATTCAATTGTAAGTTGAGTTTTTTCATCAACATCGGTTTGAAGAATTGTTAAATTATCACTTGCGGCTAATTGTGATTCTAAAATGTCATCTTTTAAAATTTCAATATCTTTCATTTCATCCAAAGCAAGTTGTAAATAATCTCTAGAATCAGAATGATCACTTGAAGCAGTTTCAAAAGAATTAATCGCAGCACTTGCTAGCGCTTCATCTAAATATTCTAATACAAGCGGTAATCTTTCTTCAATTTCAATTAGTTTTTCATTAACTTCTTCTGAATTAGAAACTGCTGCTGTTGAATCAATTTTTTCTGAATCTTCTGAAAGTGCCTCAATTTGTTGATAAATTGAATATACTTCTTTTGCAGTATTTAATAATTGTAAACCTTCTGAAAGAAGAAGTGTAGAATTTGAAGACGCAGTAACCATTGCAGTTGAAGCTGTTGTTAAACCGCCTTGTGCAGCTAAACAAGTAGATGCAGAAGTTTGGGCAGTAGTAACAGAAGTTTGAGCAGTAGAAACATTTGTTTTTAATGTTGCAATATCCGCATGTAATGCAGTAAGAGAAGTTACTAAACTAGCAACTTGACTAGTTAAATTTACTTCTGCAGAATTATTGATATTTGTCAATTCTTCATCCAAATCATTTACTTCTTCAAACGCAGCGTCAGAAAGTTCACGCATTTTTTTAGCAGAGTTATCAAATTCTTTCCCTCTTAAATAAGCTTGTTTTATTTTAGCATTTTCTGTTGTACTAGTATCATATGCAGTACTTCGCGCAGCAGAAATTTTTTGTAAAGAATTTAATAAAGCAGTTTGATAAAATCCTTCCCCAGCATAACTATCAGGATTATTTAGTAAATAAGTTAACCAATCTTTTTCATTTGAAAATGAACCAAAAAACGATTGACCCCCTGTTTCTATTCCAAAAGAACTTTCATACAAATTACAAATACTTGTATTAATTTCTACATCTTGAGCAAGTTGAGTATTTTTTATTTTTATTGAATCACGAGTCCCTTTTCCAATTAAAGAAACTACAAATTGTTCAGGAAAAATTGTTTCATTTGTTGGAAGTACAAAAATTTCTTTTTCAGAAATAAATGTTTTGTTAAATCCTTTAACTCTTGCATGAATTGTTGCTCCATAAACTCCAGGAATTTCTCCCCTAGAAAAATTTATTATTTTACTTGATTTATTTAATGTAAAATTATTTGCAGAAGGCAGTATTTCTCCCTCTACACCTCCACTGCACCCAACATCATTATCACAAATTAAAATTTCTACTGGATTAATACATTTAGAAGTATCTATTTCTATACTTGCAGTATCAGTTTGATTTTTTATTATATCATCAAGTGTATTAACCATAACACATTGTTCTAAATTTTCATTAACCATTGAAAAAGTTATTTTTGAATCTGAATTTTGGAGTTTAAAATTTACTTTAAAATCAGAAACATTTCCTTTTTCTAATTCATGCGGAGTATAAATTATTTTTGCTACATAATCCCCTGGAACTGGAGCAGTTTTTACTTCTAAAGGAACACTAATCAAAGTAGTTGGATAAGTATTATCAAAATGAACTTCAACACTCCCCTTTGAAGAATCTTTCCATTCAACAAAAGCAAATAAATTTTCACTTGAATTACAAGTAACTCTTATCTTTACTTCTATTTCCATTTGCCCATATTTTGTTGAACCAGTAACATACTCCCTACTTAGTTGTAAACAACCATTTCCCAAAAATTCACTAAAAAATATCTCAACAGGAATAATTAAAGTGTATTCTTCATTAGTTTCAGGATTATATAAAACTAAATATGCTTCAAAATTAAATGATTCCCCACTAGTAAAATCAATTAAACTAGGATCTAACATTAAATCATTAACTGGGTCAATATTAAGAATTATATTTCCGTTTCCGTCAATAAAAACAACATCATTACTCAGAGTAATTCCAGTAGATGTAGTCACTCGCGAAGCAGAAATTTGCCCCCCACTAAAATTTACACCTCTAACTGTAATTGCATTTGTTGCATTAATCCCACTTGTACCAATTACAATATTTATATTATCTACTCCATTAGAGTGGGCAGTCGCAGACTCGCCTTCTTGACTAAATGAATCAACAATCTCACCATTAACTAAAAGTGTTCCACTAAAACCAATTGGTTTTCCATCCAAAGATAAACCAATTTTTGAATCCAAAATTGTATTATTAAAAAATATTAAAAAAATAAACAAAATCAAAACTAATATAATAACTCCAATAATAAGAGGTTTTTTATTTTCAATTATTTTATCTTTTAAACCACTTTCTTGATTAATATTTTCGTCTTTTTCATAATAACTTTGAATTTTTAAAATATCCATTTTAACCAGCAGTAAAAGGTAGTTTAATGTTATTTATATATTTACTTAAACCACAAAAATAGACTACATACTTTTAAAAAAAAGAAAACCTTTTTAATCATCTACTAAGTAAATTAATTTGGTGATATATATGGAAGGAACAATACAAATGATTGCCAATTACGATGATTGGAAAGCTATTAAAAAAATTACTATTACAGAGAAAACAGCTCCACTTACAGTAGCTGAATTTTTAGCTAGTCTTACTAATAGTGTAGATAACAAAATTGAAATGAACTTGAGAAAAACAGTTGAACTTGATAAACTAGATAATGCAATTAAAGAACTTAACATAGCAAAGGGCGATGTTGCTAAGGTTATTACCGAAGTAAACTCTAGAAAAATTGGAAAAGTAATTAATGAAATTACTCAACTAGATACTTTTCAAAAAAATGTACAAAAAGAACTTGCAGGATTTTGCAGAGCTTATGCAATGCGTAAAGCTTTAAGAGAATGTGAAATAATTGTAGATTATTCAGAAGTTGAAATTCCAGGAATGAAAAGACTTAAAAAAGTAAAAGTTAAATATCTCCATAGCGATATAAAAACATTGGAAAGAATA
>CAZBHA010000007.1:14289-16164 GCA_964491675.1 uncultured archaeon | reverse complement strand
TTATATCAGGGGGGTTATTTTTTGATATCAAATTTTATTTTTTTTGGAAGTTTTTTTGCTTTACTAGGAATAGACTTTACTTTCTTTGGAAATTCCCTAGCTTTTTTAGGGATAGATTTTACTTTTGCAGGAATTTGCTTATCTTGAATTTTAGTAATTAATTCTTGCAAATATTCTTTTTTATTTATCTTTTTTAATATTTTTGATAAATCATCAACATCTCTAAACCAAACTACTTTCCAACCCATCAAAACTGAAGACAAAACATTATACCATGAATCATCAATCAACATACAATCTTTGGGTTTTATTTTAAGTTCTTTCATTACAAATTTATAAATTCTTGGTTCTGGTTTTATCATGTGAATTTCATCACTTAAAAAAACTTTATCAGCCAAACTGTAAAATTTTAACTTTTTATATTCTTGAGACATTAGAAAAGAAGAATTTGATAAAATTGCAATATTTAATTTATTTTTTTTAAGTAATTTTATTTCACTAATTATTTTTTCATCTAAAAATTTATTTTTTGAATATCTTTCTTTTACATAATCATATGCATTTTTATCAAATACAAATTCCCAAAAAACTTTATCATCAATTAAACCTTTTTGATAATCTAGTAGTAACCATAAGTATCTCAAAAAAGAAATTATTCTATTTTTCTTTGTTTTTTTAGCATAATCATTGATTATTGAAAGTTCAATATTTGGAGTTATTACTCCATTTACATCAAATATAATCCACATAAAATAATTAAACGCTTAATAGAATATAAAACATTAGCCTAATAACAAACTTTTTAAACAATCCACCACTAAATTTTCTTTAGAGTTAATTAACTCAAAAAGTAAGTTTTAAACAAACTTACTGGACAAAGTCCCTTGCTTAATTTACCTGCTCAACCTTTTCAAAAAAGGTTGGCGAAAATAAGTAAATTTTAAGGGATAAATGGACAAAGTCCCTCCTTAGTTTAGTAGCTAGAACGCTTGGCTGTAGAAATCTGTAATCTCAGGAAAGCTAGAAAAATCAAAATTTTTCTGCTGCACAAAATCCAAAAGATTTTGTAGCACCTGACACAAGCAATGAAAACGTGCTACCAACGGTGCACGATCTCTGCTGGATCGCCAGCAACCGAGAGATCCCCGGTGCAACTCCGGGAGGGGGGATTTAGTTTTTTAAATTAAAATCACTTTTTCTTAGATTTAATTAAAATAATTATTCTTGAGTCATTTACTTATTGTTAGTGAGTTTTGCAAAAATACTAAATTTATTAATTTAGATAATTAATCCCTAAAAAAAATAGTTAATTAAAAAATTATAACTTTTTTATAACAACAAAGATTTTTATATTTGAAATTTAATTAGATATCAATGAAAGATAGAAGTATTGAAAATTTTATTAAAAAAATTCCAAAAGCAGAATTACACATTCATATTGAAGGTACTTTCGAACCTGAATTAATATTTAAAATTGCAAAAAGAAATTCAATACCTTTAAAAGAAAAATCTGCAAAAGAATTAAAAGCTGCTTATAAATTTAAAAATCTCCAAGAATTTTTAGATATTTATTATCAAGGGACTAGTGTATTAATTCATGAAAAAGATTTTTATGATCTTATGATGGCTTATTTAAAAAAAGCACATTTTGAAAATATTCTACACACAGAAATATTTTTTGATCCACAAACACACATAAATCACAAAGTTAAGTTTTCTACAATTGTTAATGGATTAATTAATGCTATGAATGATGCCAAAAAAAAGTTTGACATTTCTTCAAAATTAATTTTATGTTTTCAAAGAGATTTACCCCAAACTGGGGCTATTAAATTAATTGATTTAGCTTCTAAAAATAAAAAAATTATTGCAATT
>CAZBHA010000007.1:0-14279 GCA_964491675.1 uncultured archaeon | reverse complement strand
AGTGTATTCATATAATCACTATTTCTTTCTAAATTATTTAATTATGCTAAGAAAAAAGGATTATTGACTGTTGCGCATGCTGGCGAAGAGGGAAGCTCAAAATTTGTTTATCAAGCAATTAACTTACTTAAAGTTTCAAGAATTGATCATGGCAATCATTCTCTTGATGACCCAAAATTAATTGAAAAGATTGTTGAAAAAAAAATTCCTTTAACTCTTTGCCCTTTATCAAATCTTAAACTAAAAGTAATTCCAACAATGAAAAAACATCCTCTAAAAATAATGCTTGATAAAAAATTAGTAGTTACTATTAATTCTGATGACCCTGCTTATTTTGGAGGTTATCTTAATAATAACTATTTAGCAGTACAAAAAGCATTAAATTTAAATAAAAATGAAATTTATATTTTGGCAAAAAATTCTTTTGAAAGTTCTTTTATAAGTAAATCTAAGAAAAAAAAATTTATTAAAAAATTAGATGAATTTATGGTTAAAAATATTTAAGGGTTAGTTTTCAAATAAATTTAACTAAATTATTCAGCTAAATCGACCAAATAAAAAGGAATTTGATTTTTTTAAATTACTTTAACCAGTATCTTTTTATATATTAACTAATTTGATTATTATAATGAAAAAAATAATTTTTATTTTATTAATTTTAATCACAAGTTTATTTTTATTTGGATGTACAACTAATAATGATAATAATTATTCTTCAGACAATAATATTTATTCAGACAACAATTACTTAGATAATAATTATTTATTTGAAAATAAACAACTTGCTGCAGCTGATTATTTAGTTTTTATTCCAGTTCAAGAAGATGATATAGTAGACCTTTTATTAAGCGAAGAAATCGATATGAGTTTGATCCCAATTCCTTTTCAAGATGTAAATAAATTAAAAGATTCAAATATTAATATTTACACATCTCCTTCGCAATTTTTTAATATAACACTTAATCCAGCACCATCAACTAATGAAAAAATTAATCCATTTTCAAGCAAAAAAGTAAGATTTGCATTAAATAATTTAATTCCAAAACAAAAAATGGTTGATGACTTATTTGGAGGGTATGGAGCTACAAAAGAAACACCTCTTTTCAAAGAAAGTCCAGATTATTTGATTTTAGAAGAAACTTTATCAAAATTTGATTTTTCTTACAACCCAACCAATGCAAACAAAATAATCACTGAATTTATGGAAACAAATGGTGCAAAAAAAATAAATGACAAATGGGAATTTAATAACAAACCTGTTGAATTAACTTATTTAATTTATTCAGGAACTGGATACAATGATATGATAAAAGTTAATGATTATTTAGCAAGTGTACTTGAAGAAGCAGGATTTGTAATAAACAAAATATATTATGATTCAACAAATCCAAATCCATTCTCAAAAAGTGATGCAAAAGATTTAAACTGGAACATTATTTCTTCAGGAGGAATTTATTTTGGTGCAAGCAAATATGATGATTATGCATTATTTAATGAAGCTCCTTATCAAAAAGGACTTATGGGAAGTAGAGAAGAAGGACACTGGAATTATGAAAATGAAGAATTAGATATAATAGTTAAAAAATTAGAAAATGGAAATTATGAAAATGAAAAAGAATGGGAAGAATTATTTAAACAAGGAATGGAAATTATAACTGATCAAGCTTATAATGTATATATATTAACAAAAGAACAAATTTTTGCAGCAAATAAAAAAGTCGAAGGTTTAACTGTGAGTGATTTTACTGCAATACGATTACTTCAAAATTTACGAACAATCAATATTCCTCAAAAAGAAAAATTAATTATAGGAACAAAAGAAACTTATAAAAAAGAAGATCCTTTAAATTACCCATATTTAGCGATAAATATTTACAGAATGGACATTAAAATGGCTTTAATGGATTTTGGATTATGGTCAAATCCAAAAACTCTGGAATATGAACCATTAAGATGGAATTATGAAATAAAAACTGCAGGACCAAAAGGAAAACTAAATGTTCCAGAAGATGCATTCATCTGGAAAAATGATAAATGGAGTTTAATTGGGAAAGATATAAATGCAACAACAAAAGTTACAATTGATTTGTCAAATTATATTGGAACAAATTGGCATAATGAAGAAAAGATAAGTTGGGCAGATATATTATATAATCTACAAACAAGATATGAAAGTATACATAACAAAAAATGGAATGAAATAACTCAAGCCCAAGAAGGAAGTTTAGAAAAATATAAGGGTTACAGAATTGATGGTAACAAATTAGAAATATATATTGATGATTGGAGCTTTAATTATGGATTAATTGCTCAAAATGCAATATTTCAAATATACCCATGGGTTTTATTTTCTGCAGAAAATAGTTTAGTTTATGAAGATAGAAATTTGATGTACAATTCAACTAATGCAAAAAAATATGATGTTGCAGCTATGCAAGTATTAAATCAAGAACACATACAAATGATTTTACAAAAAATAAATGAAATGGATTTTAATGACTATAATAAATTTTTTACAATTGAAAATAATACTTATTATACAGAAGAAGAATTTAATAAAAACAAAGAAGCAATCAAAAAGTGGGCACAAGACAAAAATCATTTAATAATTGCTGACGGGCCATATTTGTTTTATTCTTTTGATGAAATTACTAGCGCAGTAACATTAAAAGCAATAAGATAATACTAATAATTACAAAAAAATGTAAACGAAATTATTAAATACAACAAAAATCAAATTAATTTGATGAAAAAAACTATTATACTTTGCAGTTTATTTTTAATATTATTTATTTCTGGTTGTACTCAAACTAATGAAATTAATGATTCGCAGTGGAGTAAAGAAGTTAGTGAACTAGGAGATCCAACTTATCAAAAAGTAGTTGTTTCTAGTGGATATGAAATTCTCCCTTTTCCAGGACTTGAATATAACGGGTTGAGAGATAATTATCAAGCATTTTATGCAAAAAATAAAGATAATAATTTTGCAATTTATACTTCCCCATCAATAATAAATACAGAAAAAAGTTATGAAGAATTAAAAAAAGAACTTAACGAAAAATATATTTTATATGGGAAAAATGTTACTTGTAGTGATATTTCAACAAATACTTGGCTAACTCAAGCCAGAGCATTTAAATGCACTTACTATTTGGATTCAATTAATGTAGAGTATAAATCAGTAATATTTTATAAAGAAAAAAATTATATAGAGACACAAATTGGAGTTTGGGGAACTAGTTTAGGAAAATACGAATTTATTTTTGATGAATTTAATCAAAAAGCAGTAAGTTGGAATTAAAGTAATCTTTAAATATAATAAATTAGTTCTTAATTTATGAAAAATATATTTCTTTTATTAGGGATACTCATTTTAGTAATTTTATTTTTTGGATGTGTTGAACCAGAAAACGTTATTTGTGAAAAGGTTGAAGTTGCAAAAGTTTTAGAAAAATACCCTAACATTGAATTAATAAGTATGGGACGTTTAAGTGAAGATAATTTTGAAGAAGAAAAAGAATACTGGCAAGATATTTGTGAAATAGAAATAAATTCAGGCTCCTATTACAAAGCAGTTTATGAAGAAGAATTGGTTAAAATAGAAGTTTTAGCTGAAACCTCAAAACTTGATATTATCTGCATTATTGAAAATTTAAAAACTCCAATTATTATTGAAGAATCCTCCGCTGACATAAATTATGTTGTTCCTGATGGCAATTTAGAAAAAAAATGTGTTGAAAATTGGGATTGTAGTCAATGGAGTGATTGCAAAAATAATTTACAAACAAGAAATTGTACCGAACTTAATGGGTGTGAAAATATAACAATTCCAATAACAGTTAGAGATTGTTTAGTTGAAGAAAAATGTGAAGCAACATGGGTTTGTTTTGATTGGAGTGAATGTTTTAATGGAGTTCAAACACGAGAATGCACTGAAATAAATGGGTGTGACACTAATGAAATTCCAGAAACAGATCAACCTTGTTAAAAAAATTAAATCAATTTTAACCCTAATTCAACATAACATTTAAATATAAAATAAGATTAATATAATAAAAGTTAAAAAATTGGAAAAAAATAACTGCCCGACACAAGCTGTTTGTTTGAAATTCAATTTTTTGAAAAGAAAATGGTTTGGTTTTATTAGTACCAATCAATAATAGTGTGTTTATACTTAATAAAAATGCCTTTAATTAATGGAGGGGAAAAAATGAGTTTAGTAACATTAACATTTAATAGTAGTTCTTCACGAAGTAGTGCTGGTGCAAATAGCAGAATTGCAAGAGGAAAAGTAAAAATAATTAAAACAGAACAATTTTTTGGAACCGAAGAGGTTTGTTTAATTGCAAAATTAATAGACGGTGCAATTGCTAGTGAAATGCAAATCCCTGGAACTGAAAACAAAATTGTTAGTATGGAAAGTAATTATGGCAATGGATTTTGTCAAAAAATTGGTGCACAAGTAGTACTAATGGTTTCTGGAGCATGTAAGGAAGATTACCAATGTGGCCAAGATGTTGAATTTGAAAAAGTTCAAAATATTGCAGCAGTAGAAAAACCACGCGGAAAATTAATAATTGCTTAAAATTAAAACAATTAATCCTTAAATTAGTTAAAGGCAACTAATTTCTTTAAAAAATTAAAAACAAATTAAGCACAATATTTAATTAAACTTAACAATTAACTAAATTACAAAAAAATCAATTTTACAAGATCAATTTTTCTATTTTTAATAAAATCTTGTTGCATTTGATATATTTTTTTAGAATCACCAAATAATAAAAATAACTCTTCACATTTTTTATCATTTGTATGAGAATGCATTTGTGTTTTTATTAAAGAAGAATATTTATGAACTATTTTTGCAACTACTTGCGTTTCTTTAGAATGAACTAAAATCAAAATAGCATCTGTTTCTTTAATATCTTTTTGTTCTTGCTTTAATTCAATAGATAATTTAGTTAAAGCAACCCTAAATAAATCACTACGCCCAGAAAAACCAAATTCTTTTTGTAAAGAACCAATTTTCAAAAGAAGATCATCATCCACTGAAATACTTATTATACTCATTTTAATTCACTAAATGAAATTTTAAAAAAAAAGGGAATTTTTCCCTTTTAAAAAATAATTTTTTTAATTTGATATAAATCTCTAATATCTTTGTCTAAAAGGTCTATTTCCTCTTGAAGAGTCTCTATCAGTTTGTGGTTTTGCAATTTCAACAAAGATTTCTCTATCGTTTAATTTTTTCCCAACCATCGCTTCTTTTGCAGCCATTGCAGATTCTTCAGTTGCGTATGTTATAAAACAAAAACCCCTAAATCTCCCTGTTGCTCTATCAGTGATCATTTTAAGTTCAGTTATTTCACCAAATTCCTCAAAAAGAGCTCTAATTTCTTCTTCCTTTGTTTCAAAGGGCATATTGTTTACAAATAATTTATTATTTTCCATTTTATCTTTCACCTATCTTAACCTGCTTATATAAAGCAATAAAAAAGATGGCTAATGAAGGGTTTATAACTATTAACTTTTTTTAAACTTTTTAATAATCTTAAAAAAAATAAAAAATCCAAATGAAAACTAATTTTAAATAAATTTTTAGAGTTATTAACTAAACATTTATTACAATAAAAGTACTATTTAATTTAATGAATTTAAACAATTTAAAACTTAGATTTCAAATAAGAAAAGCAACTAAAAAAGACTTGAATACTATTCAAAAACAAAGGACTTTATTTAATATGCCACATTCAGAAACTTTTGTAATACAAAGAGAAAATAAACCGCAAGTTGGATTTGTTGCAATTAGTGGGAAAAAAATAATTGGATTTATTACAATACAAATTGAACCAAATAATAATTTAGTTATAACTAACCTTTACAATAGAATTGGTTTTGAAAGAAAGGGAATTGGATCTAAATTAATTGGAAAAGTTAATGAATATGCCATTAGAATTGGTGCAAAAAAAATTAGACTTTATCCAGGAAGTGGATATCATTTAGTTAATGGAAAAAAAGAATTTAGTACCCCTAATGATTTTTATGAAAATAAAACCAATTATAAATTTGAAAAAAAGAAAAAAAGTATTAACGGATTAGAAGTAACTATTGAAAATTTTATTTGGAAAGTGAAAAGAAAACAAGTTTTAAGAAAAGCAAAAGCTAAAATATCTCAACAAAAAGGACTTGCTCCACAAAATTTAATGCGAAAGGATAACTTAATTAGAAGAAGAAAATAATTAAAACAAACACTCAAAAATTAAAAATAACTAAAAAAATAATTTAAAAACTATTTCACAAAATCTTTTTCATATTTACTAACTTTCTTTTTTATTTCTTCTAAAACCTTTTCACTTGGTGAAATATGAGAAAAAGACAAGGCTTCACCCAAAGTTGAACCTTTTCCACCATAATTATGCCCTGGCCAAAGAATAATTTCTTTTTTAAAAGTTGATAAATATTTTAAAGAATCATTTAATTCTTTATCATTTCCCCCATATGCAGTTGTTCCAATCCCCCTGCAAAACAAAGTATCTCCCGTAAACAAATTACCTTCAACCAAAAAACAAACACTATCTTTTGTGTGCCCAGGAGTAAAAATAACTTCAAACTTAATCCCCGCAACACTAAACTTTTTTTCTTTTTTAAAATCCTCAAAACTTTTTAATTTAATTCCTTTTTTTAAAAAATAATTAACTAGTTCAATATGATCAGGATGAGAATGAGTTGTAAATTGAGCAACTAAATTTAATTTATTTTTTAGTAAAGTATTTTCAATTAATTCTTTATTTCCAGTAGGATCAATTATTACTGCATTATTATTTTCTCCAACTAAAATATAAGAAAAATTATTATCAAATCCCCCAACTTCTAATTGAATTATTTTCATAAAATAGTAAAATGAAGAAAGAAATATAAGTTGCACACAATAAATCACTTTAAAAAAGTTATGAATTATAATTCATTATAGTTATATTAAATAACTAAGGAGGAAATAATATGCCAAACAAAGACAAAACAGGACCAACTGGAAAAGGACCAAGAACTGGGAGAGGAATGGGAAATTGTGCAAAAGATGTAAATGCTACACAACAACCCTTTAACGGACGAGGACTTGGGAGAGGAATGGGACGAAGACAAAATAATAAATAATTATAAAAAAACAAAACATAACAAGTGATACTATGCCAAGACCAAGAAAATTTAGGCACATTAATTTTGAGCCAGATGTGACTTACTTCAAACCTGCAGGAATTAGATTACAAAATTTAGAAGAAGTCACAATTTCTTTTGAAGAAATTGAAGCTCTTAGATTACAAAATAGTTTAGAACTTAATCAAGAAGACGCATCTAAAATGATGCAAATAAGCCAACCAACTTATTTTAGAATGATAAAAGAAGCTAGAAAAAAAATTACTGATGCACTTGTAAATGGAAAAGCAATAAAACTAATCCACAATAATAAAAAAGAAAGGAATATAAAACCTTAATTATTAATTTAATGGTGATATTTTGAACAAAAAAAATTTTTTAATATTATTTTTATTATTAATTTTTGCTGTTTTTGTAAATGCAACAACAATTCAGGAAATTAATTTAAGTTCAGAAAAAAGTATTGTTGTATTTTTTAAAACTAGCACTTGCATGGTATGTACAAATGTAGAAGAATGGCTTACAAATGGGATTGAAGAAAAATACCCAAATGTTGAAATAAAAAGAGTATTTTTGGAAACTCAAAATAGTTACAATTTAATTCAAGAATTTTATAAAAATTATTCTGTTCCAGTAAACAAACAAAACAGTGTTCCGATAATTTTTGTTGGAGAAAATTACTATTCTGGAAGCGGAGAAATATTCCCAAGTTTAGAAAATCAACTAGAAATTGCAAACCAAAATAAAATTTTATTAAAAACTAATTCTGAAAATGGAATCATCGAGGATGAAAAAAAAGGAATTGAACTAAATTATTTAATTGGACTTGCACTAGTTGATGCGGTTAATCCATGCGAACTTGCAGTGTTAATAATTTTAATGAGTGTAATATTATCAAGGTATCCAAAAAATAAATCAAAAGCTCTTAAAGTTGGGCTTGCTTTTACTAGTGGAATTTTTATAGTGTATTTTATTTTTGGAATTTTATTAAGAGAATTATTTGCACTAATTAATAGTAATGTGTATTTAATGCAAACAAATTTTTACTTAATTTTAGGAGCAGTTTCAATATTAATTGGAATATTAAATATCAAAGACGGACTTAACTATGGTGCCGGAGGATTTATTATGGAAGTTCCTCAAAAATGGCGGCCAAAAATGAAGGCCATAATAGAATCAACAACTTCGCCAATAGGCGCATTTTTTGTTGGATTAATTGTAGCATTTTTCTTAACACCATGCACTGCTGGACCTTATTTGGTATTCACTGGAATAATTTCAGAAATTTCTTTAATTAATGCACTACCTTACTTGTTAATTTATATGTTAATTTTTGTTTCTCCAATGATTGCAATAACTTTAATTGCATACTTTGGAATTGCAAAAGTAGAAGACATGGGAGAATGGAGAGAAAGAAATATTACAAAATTACATTTAATTGCAGGAATTTTAATGAGTTTAATTGGAATTTGGTTAATTTTAACAGCAATAGGATTACTTTAAATAAATTATCAAACAAGGTTTTATTATGAAAAAAATAACAATTTTATTAATTATTGGAATTACTATT
This sequence comes from uncultured archaeon, assembly GCA_964491675.1. Lineage (GTDB taxonomy): Archaea > Iainarchaeota > Iainarchaeia > Iainarchaeales > JAAZKV01 > JABIDZ01. The sequence continues at coordinate 5,557 of CAZBHA010000007.1, read as the reverse complement.
TTACTTACTTTAGGATGCACTGCTCCATTAGAAAAACCTGCTCAAACAGGAGAAGAATGTAATAATGAAGACTGCTTTACAAACAATTTTTCAAGTTGTATTAATTCACATGGAATTTTAACCCCTGATGAAAAAACTGAAATTTATTATCAAATAATTGGGGCAAAAGAAAATAATTGTGAAATTTATATTCAATTAAATAAAGCAGAACAATTACCTGAAATGCTAAGTGGACTTAATGCAAAATGTTTAATAGATTTTGATGAGATGATGCAACTTCAAACAGAACTTAATATTGAAGAGTTAAACTGTAAAGGCCCGCTTTATGATACAATAAAACAACTAAAACAATTTGAAAATACTCAAGAAAATTAAATATTAAAAACTAAATTTTAAAATAAAGTGAGCTTTTTAAAACTTCTCAAACTAATTATTTTAATAAAGAATTTGATTGCAAAGCAACAAACTCAAATAATGCCCTAGTAGTCTAGTGGTTAGGATACACCCCTGTCAGAACCTTGTTAAGGTTCGCGAAAGAATTTGTCCCTTGTTTTTGACAAGAGACAGAAAGCGAAACTTAAATTTGGTTGCGGTACGGGTGTGACTCGGGTTCGAGTCCCGGCTAGGGCGCCACTTATACATAATAAGTTGGACTAATATTTAGTTAGTTAATTTTTCCCAACCTCGCCCAATTTTAACATAATCTTTTTTCCAAATTTGAACTCTGTCTTTATGAGAAAAATTTTCAATTAAATTAATCCCACCTAACAACTTATTTTGTTTTCGAGAAATGTTAAATCCAATTAATTTAGAAAATTTTTTTACATCACAAAAAGTTCTTAATCGCAACCCAAATAAATTTTGTTTTCTTTTTATTATCCTACCATTTATTATTGAATCATTTTTACCCAACTTATGAATTAAATAAACTTTTGAGGTTATCAAAAATTCTTTCTCAAGCAAATTACAAACAAAATTCAAAAGCAATTCATTTACACTGCAAGCAACTATACACCCTACTTTAAAATTTTTATTCGCTAGAACTGTTGGGCACCCTTCAGAATCAGCCAAACCTTGAATAAATTCTCGTGGAAATTTCTCAACAAACATTTTTGTTTTTTCAAAATCATTTTTACATTCTTTAATAAAATAGAATAGCTCTTTTGATCTTGCTCTTGTAGAATACATAATCGAATCCATGTTTTTGTGTTTTAATTGTGTAACAGCATATGATTTATTTTTACTTAATATTTTAGAAACACACTTAGAAAAATGTCTAACAAAATCCTCATCAATTGCATCTAGCCGGATAATATAATCACTTTTCTTTTTATTATTAAACAAGTTTCCATCCCCCACATAACCCCTAATACATATGATAAATCACTACTTAAAACAGGGTCAAATTTATTTATTCTCCCTTTTAATAAAACATCATTATTAAACCAATAAGATAATGTGCTCAAATTTAATTTCACGTTAAATTCAATTGCAATTTGTTTTATTATTTTTTTATATCCAAAACCTTGCCAAGATAAATCTATTATTTTGCTAATAACAATTTTTTGCATATTTGAATCAATTTCTGAAAAAGAATTCATTATAAAAAATGCAATTCAAAATTTATAAACAAAATGAAAGTTATGTGCCGGTCAAACAAATTAATAACATTTTTATAATAGATTTAACTAATTATAATTATGAAAACTAAAAATAAAAAAAATATTTTAAAAACAAAAAAGAGATTATACAAATCTAGTTCTGAAAAAATTCTTGGCGGAGTTTGTGGAGGAATTGCCCAATACCTCGATACTGATCCAACAATAGTAAGACTGCTTTGGGTAATTTTTACTTTATTTTATGGAGCAGGATTAATTCTTTACATAATTCTTTGGATAATTATGCCTTTAAAAAAGTAAAAAAATTATTTAGACTCATTAATTATTTTAGATCGATATTGTGCAGATTCAACAGAACGTATTTTTCTGTTTAATGCAGAAATATCAAATTCTATTTTTCTAATATCTTCTTTTAATTGTCTTTCATAAGGCGGATCAAGTAAATTAAGTTTTTTTCTTCTATCATAATTTTTTTGAATATTATCCTTAGTTCGTGTTAACTTTTGAAGTTCTAAATTTAAATCATACAAATTATCCATCTTTTACTCTCCCCCCAATATTAATTATAATTAACTAATCATTACAATGTGTTTAAAAATACAATTAAATCGCGTTTAATTCAATTAAAAATATGAAAAGGGGGCATTTTTAATCGTTACAATTAAACTATTTAATATGAATAATACCTTTTTTCCAAATTCTTTTGTAAAAAAATATAAAGAATTATTAGGTACTGAGTGGGATGACTTTTTAAAATGCATTTCAGAAAAAAAACCAAAATGTTTTTGGGTAAACACTAATCTAACAACAATTGATGAAGTTAAAAATCAGTTAAATAAAAGAGGAATAATATTTGAACAACTCCCTTTTCATCCACAAGCATTTCAAATTTCTATGATAAAACCAGGAGATTTAGAATTATACAAAAAAGGATTTATTTCATTACAAGAAAAAGCTTCAATGATGCCAGCTGTTGCTTTGGGCGTTAAAGAAAATGATTACGTTTTTGACACTTGTGCTTCACCAGGAATGAAAACCATTCAATTAAGTAATTTTGTAGGCAAAGGAAATATTTTAGCTACTGATGTTAATAGTAAAAGAAGTAATATTTTAAAAGAAATAAAAATAAAATTTAAACTTGATAATGTTGAAGTTAAAAGAATTGATTTTAGAAATATAAAACGAAATAAAAGATTTGATAAAATACTACTTGATGCACCCTGTTCTAGTGAAGGAATTGTTAGAAAAAGTAGAGAAGCTCTAGTTTACTGGTCGCCAGAACTTGTTAGAAAAAAAGCTGCTATTCAAAAAAATTTAATTACTAAAGCTTTTGATTACTTAAAAGAAGACGGGGAAATGATTTATTCAACTTGTTCTTTTGCACCTGAAGAAAATGAAGAAGTAGTACTACACTTACTTAAAGAAAGAAAAAATGCAAGTGCAGAAAAAATTGATTTGCCAGGGATTAAGATTAGGGAAAACTTAATTTGTAAAAATTGTGTAAGACTTTTTCCACAGGATAATAATACTCAACAGTTTTTTATTGCAAAAATTAAAAAAAATAAAGGGCTACTGCAAGTGCCCTCACGCGCCGCCTGAGTGAGCGGGCGCAACAGTTTTTTATTGCAAAAATTAAAAAAAATAAAATCAACACGCAATAAAAAAACCTATTTATTATACATAACTGTTTTATTACAATAAGAATATAAATCCAAATATTCAAATAATACTTGATTATTATGCCAGGAATATTTGGAAGAATTTTTGCAAAATTTAGAAAAACACCCACACAAAAAAAACAAGTCGCACAAATAAAAGAAGATGCAGCAGTAATTAAATTTAGAACTGCACGAGCAAAAGACAGAGCAATAAAACAAATGGGAAAAAGACATTCAAGCCACAAAGGAGTTTATGACACTACTCCAGCAGATGCTTATTTTAAACGAAAACAAGAAAGTAGTGAAAAAGAAAGAAAAATTGCTTTTGAAGGATTAATAAAAAAAAGAAGAGAATTAAAAAAAGCTAGTCAAAGAACAAAACTTGCTTCAAAAAAATAATTTATTTATTTTCTACAAATAAAAAAACATTATCATTTATTCTAACTCTCTCATTAACTTTTAATCCAACTAATTGCCCTTTTTTTCCAAATTTAATATCTTTGTGATTTATTTGCATTGAAGTAATTTCTTGTTCTAAAAAAGTAGTATTCCCATCAATAATTATTTTATCCCCAATTTTTAAATCAGCAGTTAATTTAATTTCACAAACACTTGGTTTTGTGTAAAACTTTTTCACAATCCCAACTTGTTTTCTTTTTTTTGTTTGATTACTTCCTTCTATATCAGTAAATCCTTTAGAACCAGGATTACCTTGCCAAAAACCCAATGAAAATTTTCTATTATACACACTAGCAAGTTGTTCATCCCAAATTTTTATTTTTTCTAAAGAATATGTCCCATTATTTATTGAATCAATTGCTTCTCTATAACATTTTGTTACTGTCGCAATGTAATCAATAGGTTTTGTTCTACCTTCCACTTTTAATGAAACAATACCTGTAGAAATAATTTTATCCAAAATTTCAATTGTTTTCATATCCTTTGCTGATAAAATAGTATTGCCTGAAACTCTAATTGATTTTTTTTCAAAATTACCAGGCGAACCATCAATAAAAAAAGCTGCAGCTTCATTGACAGTACTACAATCACATTTTTCAATAGAAGAAGTATTATTTTCATTTTCTAAATAAACTGTTTTTGTCAAAGACCCATTTTCTTGAACGTTTTTTCTATCAAGAAAAAAGGTTCGTCTACAAGTTTGAAGACACTCCCCCCTATTTGCACTTCTATTAAAAACATCGTGACTCATAAAACATCTTCCACTTACTGCAATACACATCGCACCGTGAATGAATGCTTCTATTTCTAAATTTATTTTTTTAGCACATTTTACCATCTTTTTCACTTGAACTAAATCTAATTCGCGAGCTAGCACCACTCTTTTCGCACCAATTTTTTTAAATTGCTTTAAAGAAAGGGGATTAGAAATTGAAGCTTGTGTGGAAACATGTAATTCCAATTTATTTTTTTTAACTAAACTCATTACTCCCAAATCACTAGCAATTACTGCATCAACATTAGCTTTTTTTGCAACTTTTAAAATTAAATTTACTTTTTGCAGTTCTTCAGGATAAATTGTTGTGTTAAGTGCTAAATATCCCCTAACTTCATTTTCATGTAAATAATTCATTAATTTTTTTAGTTCTTTTTTTTCAAAATTTGTTCCTAAATCTCGCATATTAAATCCTTTAATACCAAAATAAACTGCATTAGCCCCGTTTTTTACTGCAGCTATCGCGCTTTTAAAATCAGCAATTCCAATTAAAAGTTCAATTTTTTTATTAGAAGATCTCATAATAAAAAATATAAAAGAAAACAATTTAAAGTAAGAAGTAATATTAAAATTATTTTAATTAAAAACAAACCAAACGGCTGTGTACTTAAATAAAAATCCTGTACTTAAATGAGGCTTGTGTACTAAAACTCTACTTTCTTATAGATATTGTTTCAAAAGTTAATTATGGGTACATTTTATTTTGATATAGAAACAACTGGATTAAATGAAAAAACTGATAAAATTATTACAATTCAATTTCAAGAATTGCATAGAAATACTGGAGAGGCAATAGGAGACTTACATATTCTGAAAGAGTGGGAATCTTCTGAGAGAGAAATAATTGAAGAATTTATTCAAAAATCTGGAGTTTCAGATAATTATGACTTTTCTTTTGTTCCAGTAGGATATAATCTTGGATTTGAGCATAAGTTTATGAAAGAGAGAACTGCCTTGCATAGTCTCAATCCACTTGACATTTTAAATAAGCCATTTGTTGATTTAAGAGCTTTTGGAATATTGATGAATAAGGGTGAATTTAAGGG